>CAZXAI010000005.1:0-22749 GCA_964638265.1 uncultured Zetaproteobacteria bacterium | reverse complement strand
CTTTGCGAACTTTGCGGTAAAAAAGGAGTTAGAACATGCAGGCATTTACAACATTAAACGGGTTGGTGGCACCAATGGACCGGGCCAATATCGATACCGATGCCATCATTCCCAAGCAATTTCTGAAAAGCATCAAACGCACCGGTTACGGCCCGTTCCTGTTTGATGAATGGCGCTATGAGGATCGCGGCGAACCCGGCATGGATTGCAGCAACCGTCCGCAGCGGGCTGATTTTGTACTCAACCAGCCGCGCTATCAGGGGGCGCAGATTCTGTTGGCGCGCGAGAATTTCGGCTGCGGATCATCGCGCGAGCATGCCCCCTGGGCCATTCTGGATTACGGCTTTGTCTGTGTGATCGCACCGAGTTTTGCCGATATCTTTTTCAACAACTGTTTCAAGAACGGCATTCTGCCGATTGTGCTGGATGATGCAGTGGTGGATCAGTTGTTTGCCGACTGCCTGGCCAACGAGGGCTACAGGCTCGCAGTCGATCTGGAGGATCAGACCATACGCACCCCGTCCGGGCAGTCTATTGCGTTTGACATCGATGCCTTTCGCAAACATTGCCTGCTCAATGGGCTGGATGACATTGCCCTGACGCTGACCCAGGCCGATGCAATCCGTCAATTTGAGAACCACCGGGATCACACCGCACCCTGGTTGCCCTGACATTTTTCTCGGCACAGCTCTTGCTCGCCAATATGAAATGAACGCGACCATGAATGACATGCCAACCATACTGCTGCTGGTCGATGAACAGCATCTTGTTCACAAAGGTGTGCGCAAGATGCTGGCTGATGCCCCCGATATTGAAATACACTCCTGCTTTGAAGGCTTGAACGCAGTCGCAACTGCTGAGCATCTGGGACCGACCGTAATCCTGCAGGATATCAATATGCCGGATATCAACGGTCTGGATCTGCTGGCTGAATATCGAAGGCACCCGGCCATTGCCGAGGTGCCGGTCATCATGCTCTCGGGCACCAGCGACCCTGAAGTCAAGGCCGATGCATTTCAACGCGGGGCCGATGATTATATTGTCAAAATGCCGCATCCGGTTGAACTGATTGCGCGCATCCGTCACCACAGCCGGGCTTATGTTGAACACCTGGAACGCGAGGCTGCGTCAAACGCGCTGCAACAGGAAAAACAGAAACTCGCGGCGGCCAATCTGGAGCTGGAACGCATATCATCCCTCGATGGCCTGACCGGCATCGCCAACCGCCGTTATTTCGATATGGTGTTTGATCGCGAGTGGCGCAGAGCCATGCGGGAAACCGAACCCTTATCGCTGATCATGTGCGATGTGGATTTCTTCAAACAATACAATGACAGCTACGGCCATCAGGCCGGCGATGAATGCCTGAAACTGGTGGCTGCCAGTCTGGCCGAAGCCATGCTCCGCCCCACCGATCTGGTAGCTCGTTACGGTGGTGAAGAATTTGTTATCGTACTGCCCGGCACCCATGCCAGCGGCGCAATCAAGATTGCCGAGCGCCTGCGCCAGGCTGTGCTCGATTTGCAGTTGCCGCACCAGACATCCAGCGTGCATGATTGTGTCACCATCAGTCTGGGGGCGGCAACCGTGGCGCCCATGCTCAAACATCAGCCGAAAGAATTATTACTGGCCGCCGATAAAGCCCTGTATGCAGCAAAAAAAGCAGGGCGAAATCAGGTCATCTGTACAGGGATTTAAGGAAACCCTGGATTTCTCATGAGTAGCCTTAATATACTTGCGGCATTGACAGGCTGTTCTCCGGAGGAACCTTGCAGATATTTTTATTGATGCTTTTGCTGGCGATCGTGTTTCCCGGTGACAGTCGGGCTCAGAGCAGCTCCCCGGACAATGCTGATCTGGCCCTGTTCTTTGAGCCGGATGAGTTGTATGTGGAGTCCGCCTCGCGTTTGAAAGAAAACATATCAGAAGCGCCTGCCGTGGTGAATATTATTACCGCGCGCCAGATTCGCATGCTCGGCGCCAGAAACCTGATGGATGTCCTGCTGACCATTCCCGGCTTTACAAAAATCCAGGATACCAATGAAGCAGTCGTGGCCGGGCGTGGCGTATTTGCCACCACCACGCATAAATTCCTGCTGCTGCGGGACGGGCACCGCCTGAATGAGCCGATGTTTGAAGAAATCATGCCGGCCAACGCTATTTCACTGGCCAGTATCCAGCGCATTGAAGTCTTGCGCGGCCCCGGCGCCAGCCTCTATGGCAACGCAGCGCTGCTCGGCATTATCAATATCATCACGCTGGACAAGGATGCGCCATCGCAGGCCTCCGTGCAGGCCGGCAATTTCAGACAGGTCGGTGCGGATCTGGTGGTGAACGAAGCATGGAATGAGCGGCAGTTACTATTCTTCGCCAGCGTGCGCCAACACGGCGGCGAGCGCGTCCACTTGCCGGCCAGTCAGGATCTGGCCGCCAATCCTGTCGCCGGCAGCCAGAACGTGGCGGGCAGACCATTCAACTTCGATGTCGGCATGAAATTCAAGGGGAATAAATCATTGCTGTCCATGTCGGCGCGACGGGCGGCCTATGACACGCCGCGCGCCAACGATGGCGCACTGCTCACCGCCGCCGACAGCCTGAATACACCGGTTCAGGTATTCGATTTTCAGCACCTCGATGTGCAGTTTCTGCCCAGCTGGCATGATATCCGCTTCAGCCTGCGCCATTATGCCGATCGCTCTTTTTTAAGAACCCCGCAATATGTGAAAACCGCGCGTGATGCCCCGCCTGCCGGCAAGGCCTTTGATTTGCGCATCGAAACCGTGCGCGCCGGGCTGGAATACAGTGGCGAGATCGAACATCACAACGGCACATTGATCATCGGCACGCAGCTGGAAAACTTCTGGCTGCTGAATTCCAGCATTGAAACCAGCTTTAACAACAACAGTCGGCTGGTGGAGTTTCCGCCGCTGGCTAAAGTATCCGAATGGAATTCGGCCCTGTATGTGCAGGAAAAATACAACCTCACATCGCGGCTGATACTCAATGCCGGCCTGCGCTGGGATTATTATAAATCCTTTGGCAGCTCGTTTAATCCGCGTCTGGCGCTGGTGTATAACCCTGTTGATCGCCTGTATGTGAAATTTATCTACGGCCACGCATTTCAGGCTCCCAGTTATTTTTACCGCACCGAAAATCAGGGACTGGGTTACGGCTCCCCAACCGGCCTGAGCCCCGAAAAACTGGATAACTACCAGCTCAGTATAGAGAACACCGTTGGCAACAATACCTGGTTTCGCATCAGCGCCTTCAATAATCGCGTCAAAGGCCTGATTACCCGCCCTGCCGGCGCGCCGGCCTACCAGAACCTGAGCAATGTCACCACGCGCGGCATTGAAACCGAAGTGAAATTCAAGCCGTTCGATGCCATTGAACTGTTTGCTGCGCATACCCTGCTCACAGCCAGCAGCAACAAAACAGATGCCAGCCTGCTCAGCCACGGCAAGCTGGCCAATATCCCGCGCCATGCGATTACTGCAGGCCTGAGCTGGGATGACGGATCCATGTTCTCGGGCAGCCTGTACGCCAACTGGCACAGCGCCATCGCCTCACCGATCTTCGGCCCGAGCGCCGCGCGCTCCAACCCGGCCAACACCATCCCCGCCGCCACGCTGGTGCATTTTACCGTCAATGCCGATCATCTGATTGGCGGCCTGCAGGCGCAGCTGGCCGTTCACAATATACTCGACAAACGGGACTGGCGCGGCGGTACCACGCACATCCCCTACCCTCAGGAGGGTAGAAGTATTCTGCTCACCCTGGGTTATCGGCTTTAGAGCCCGCCACCGCAATGAAGCAGTCTATTCGACTCTGCCTGTCGGTATGTTGGCTGCTGTTTGCAGCCGCGCCCCTGCAGGCCGCCGGCATCGCGGTCATCAGTCATGCCGGCATCACGCCGTATCAACGCGCCATTGAAGGGTTTCGGGCGCAGCTAAGCCAGCCGCTGCATATCTATCATCCGGGTCTGAATAACGAACATCAGGATGACATCAAACAGGCCATTGCGCAGCAACACCCCGAACTGATCCTTGCGCTCGGCAAATCGGCATTATCAACCGCGCGTGAAATCAACAGCAGCACGCCGATCATCTTTGCATTCGTGCTGCATCCTGATCGCGCTGGCCAACCGGATAATGGCATGAAACACCATGAATCGGGCATTGCCATGTCCATTGCCGCCCAACAGCAGTTCAAGACCCTGCTGGAAATCGCCCCGGGCATCCATCACATCGGCGTGGTGTATGATCCGCACCAGAGTGCCGTCCTGGTTCGACAGGCACAGATCGCTGCATCCCGGCTGGGCCTCCAGCTCATGGCCATCGCTGTAAGCAGCCAGCGTGCAGCTGCACAGGCGATTCCAGATCTATTTAGCCGTGTCGATGCGATGTGGATGGTGCCGGACACCACCGTACTGACATCCACCACCTTCCGGCAAATGATCCGTTTATCGCTACAGCACGCGGTCGCCCTGATCGGTCTGGCGCCCAAATATGTGCGGGCAGGCAGCCTGTTTTCACTGTCGTTTGATAGCCGGGCGGTGGGCGTGCAGGCCGGACGCATGGCCGGGCGTATCTTAAAAGGGCGTCAGCTGCCCGCGTTGCTATCGCCGGACACCATCAATCTGGCAGTGAATCGTCAGACAGCGATCCGCCTGGGTTTGAACATACCGGCGCAATTGTTGAAACAAGCCGCGCATGCCTATCCGGAAAGCAATGGAGAACTTCATTGAAGATGTTTTTTTACTCGCTGAGATCCCGCATATTTTTATCGACCACGTTTATCGTGGTGGTGCTGAGCCTGGCATTTGGCTGGTTGTCGATCTCGCAACAAACCAGCTCACTGGAGCAGGCCCTGATTGATCGCGGCCAGAATGCTGCCCGCCATCTGGCCTATGGCGCTGAACTGGGGGTATTGACCCATGATGTGGTCGGTTTAAATACGCTGCTCAAAAAACTGAAACAGGAAAAAGGCGTGGTCTATGCCGAGGTATTCGATGAAAGCGGCCAGCTGATTAGTGCTGTGAATTTCATACCCAAGATGCATGCAGGTACAGACCCCGATGCGGATGCCGGGCAGCGATCCCCCCCGGTGATGCAGGAATCCTGGCAGAAAAGCATGAGCGGCCAGAACGGAGTATATGAATTTTACACCCCGATTATCAGCGACCTCCATACAAGCGCTGAATCCCTGCTGATGAATGGGAGCCACCCCTCCACATTGCAGCAACGCATTGGCAGCATCCACCTGGCCATTGGCACTGCGAGTATTCAAACGGCCATTGAACAGACGATTATCAACAGTATCCGAACATTTGCCCTGTTGATGTTATTCGCCCTGCTCATCGCCTGGTGGCTGTCCCGCGCCCTGACCCAGCCGCTGGAACACATGGTGACGGCCATCCGGCAGACCGAATCAGGCAATATGAGTCAGCGACTCCACCTCGTCGGCAGCAGTGAAATCACGCAGCTGAGCCGGGCCTTTAATCACATGCTGGATGCGCTGAGCGAGCGTGAGCGTGATCTGCATGCGCAGCAGCGTATTATGCAGCTGATTCTGGACACCGCTCCGGTGGGCATCTGGCTGGTGGATATGAATCACCATATTAAATTTATCAACCGGGCTTTTGCCGATGTACTGGGCAGTTCCGAGCAGGATTTTCTGGCGGCGGCGCACTATGGCGAACTGCTGTCTGACGATGTGACCAAACAATGCATGGCCTCGGACGAGCGCTGTTTTGACACAAACCGGCTGACAACCAGCCAGGAGTCCATCCCCGGCCCCGATGGCAGCATCCATATTTTTGATATCGTCAAAGCACCGCTGCAGGATGAACGCGGGCGCATGAGCGGGCTGGTCGGCATTGCCATAGATGCCACCGACAGAATCCAGGCCGATGCCGAGAAAGAGCGAATGCAGAAACAGGTTGAGCATACACAGCGGCTGGAAAGCCTCGGCGTGCTGGCTGGCGGCATCGCCCACGATTTCAACAACCTGCTGACATCGATTATGGGGAATGCCGCGCTGGCGGAACGCAAGGTGATGCTCGATCCTGTTGCCGGTAAAGCGTTTCTGGCCAAGATTGTGCAGTCATCTGAACAAGCTGCGCTGCTGTGCAAACAGATGCTGGCCTATTCCGGCAAGGGCCATTTCATCATCAAACCGATTAACCTATCGAACATGGTGAAAAACGTGACCAGCCTGCTGGGCGCGTCCATTCACCACGCCATTGAACTCAACTATCATCTGGCCGACCCGCTGCCCTGCATCGAAGCAGACGAGGCCCAGTTGCAACAGGTCGTGATGAATCTGGTCATCAATGCATCCGATGCCATAGGCAAGAACGGTGGCGTCATCAGCTTGTCGACCGGGCATTTTCATGCTGATGCCGGCTACCTGTCCAAATCCGTCCTGCAGCATGATCAGCCGCTGGATGAGGGTGAGTATGTATATCTGGAGGTATCCGATAGCGGCTGCGGCATGGATAAAGCGACGCAGCAACGGCTGTTTGAGCCGTTTTTCACCACCAAATTTACCGGCCGGGGCCTGGGCATGAGCGCCGTGCAAGGCATTGTGCGCGGCCACAGGGGCGCTGTGCATGTGTACAGCGAGCCGGGGCGCGGCACGACATTCAAGATCCTGTTTCCTGCCTCAGCCCTGGCAGCAGCAGATACCTCGGCGCATACCGGAGCGGATCTGGCCGACTGGCAGGCTGATGGCACCATTCTGATTGTCGATGATGAAGCGATGATACGTGAAACAGCAGCAATCATGCTGGAAGATTTGGGCTTTACGACCATTACAGCGGCTGATGGTCTGGACGGGGTGGCCGCCTACCAGCAGCATCAACAGGATATTGTTGCTGTGCTGCTGGATATGACCATGCCCCGGCTCGATGGCGAAGGCTGTTTCCGCGAACTGCGCCAAATTAATCCGGATGTGCAGGTCATTTTATCATCCGGCTACAATGAGCAGGATGCTACCGGCCATTTCTCCGGCAAGGGACTGGCCGGCTTTGTCCAGAAGCCCTATCACCCGGATGCCTTGCGCGATGCCATGCGGCAGCTGATGCAGTAATGCGATAGCCGCACCCTCCCTTATGTCACGCGGCTGACATGAAGTTGCGTTATGGTTTGCGGTGATTTCTGCATCGACTGTTTGCCATGGTGAAGGAGAGTCCAGTGATGTCACAAACTGCACCACAAGTTGATCATGCCCTTCCGGGCGATGCCGGCAACAACAACCCTGCCCATGCCTATTTCACACTGGAAACGCCCAAGCCGGTGCAGCTTCAACATCCAGCCATAGACGTGCTGCAACGCTTTCGCCGCGATGAAAGCATCGTCGCTATCCCTGTCGTCAATGCGCAGTTGCAACCGGTAGGCCTCATTACCCGGCGTCATACGCTGGCCGTGTTTGGGCATAAATTCTCCTATGAACTCAACAGCCGGAAAAAAGTTGATATCCTGATGGATAAACAGGCTGTGATTTTTGAAGTCACCTCGGATATCGACAGCATCAGTCGCTGCATGACGGAGCGCGACGAATTACATGCCTTCGATCCGGCCATCATGACCAGGGACGGGCAATACTGTGGTTTATTGTCGGTGATCACGCTGCTCAAACGGATGACAGATATCCGCATTGAACTGGCTTTCGATTCCAACCCGCTATCCCGGCTGCCCGGCAATAACAGCATCAACCGTGAAATCGATATCCGCCTGCAACAGGGTCAGTCATTTATGCTGGTGTATGCCGACCTCGATAATTTCAAGGCGTTTAATGACCATTACGGTTATGAGCGTGGTGATCGCGTGATTCAGTTGCTGGCTGGCATCCTCAAGGATGTGGCCGGGCCGCACGACTTTATCGGCCATGTCGGCGGCGATGATTTTGTCATGATATTGCATCCCGATGACTGGCGACAGAAAGTAGCGGCGGCGCTGGATCGATTCAGCATTGAATCCGGACTATTATACCATAGCAGCGACAGAGAACGCGGCTATATTGTGGCCGAAAACCGTCAGGGGCAGACCATGAACTTTGCGCTGATGAGCCTGTCTATGGCTGTCGTCCCCTGCGAGCCGGGCAGTTATCACTCCCATGTCGCCGTTGCAGAAGTCGCCAGCGAAGTGAAACACCTGGCCAAAAAAGAGGCGGGAAACAGCATCGTGGTCAACCGTAGAGATGCGTGATTCCGACCGAGCGCTACCCCGGCACAGGTTCACTCCAGCATAGATCCAGCTGGCAGGTTGCCGCCAGCCCGCAGGCAGCCTGCGAACCATGCAGCAAACGGTGCAGGGCATAGCTGACGGATGCGATTGAAAACGGCTTCGCAAGCATCGTATCCACATACTGGTGCGTACTGTCATCGAGCACATCTTCCTGATGATAACCGGACACTAAAATCACAGGCAAGCAAGGGTTATGCTGCTTGATGCCGGAGGCCAGCTCCGCCCCCTGCATACGCGGCATGACCACATCACTGATCACTGCCGCAATCACAGCGGCATTGCGCCCATAGACCTCCAGCGCCTCCAAGCCATCGCCCGCTTCCAGCACGGCATAACCCAGCGATTCCAGCACAGCGCGGCAGGTCTGACGTACACTCGGCTCATCATCCACCAGCAGAATCGTTTCCCCATGACCTGGATACACCTGCTCTGCTGGCGCCACGGCCACACGTTTGCAGTCCGTCAGCGGTAAAAACAGGTGGATACTGGCACCCGCGCCCAGCTGACTGTGGATATCGATATAACCCAGGTGTTCTTTGACGATGCCGTACACCATCGCCAGGCCGAGCCCGGTACCCTTGCCTACCGCCTTGGTCGTAAAAAACGGTTCCATCACCCGGCTGATATCATCCTCATCAATCCCGCAACCATTGTCCGCCACGCATATCTCTACATAGGCTCCGGCCGGCGCATCCTGCGCCTGCAGACTGGCATGCGATGCATCCACCTGTTTGAGGCTGACGCTGATCTTCGGCTGACTCACATCGGACACCGCATCTCTGGCATTATTAATCAAATTCATCAGCGCCTGTTGTAACTGCGTCGCACTGGCCAATATCACCATGCCCTGATGCTCAATCCTGTGCTCAAAATGGATATTGGCCGGCAAACTCACCGCCGCCAGCTTCAGCGCCTCTTTCATGAATGACGGTAGCGCCATCGCAGTTTTTTCCACATTGCCTTTGCGCGCAAACGTCATCAGTTGTTGAATCATCTCAGCCGCATGCTGGCTCAGGGTTTCCACTTGCGACAAGCGGCCAATGATCTTTTCACCCGCATCCGTTGTCGTCACGGGCATCTTCCTCAACTGCGCCTTGGCCAGATACACATGCCCGGTCAATGACGACAGCATATTGTTAAAATCGTGTGCAATCCCCCCCACCAGCGTACCCACCGCTTCCATCTTCTGGGCCTGATGGTATTGCATCTCCAGCGCATGGCGGTCGGTATGATCACGCACGATGGTAATAAAATTGGAAATCCCGCCACCAGCCTGCATGCGAATCGGCGTAACCGTCACCTTGGCCAGATACTTTTCTCCATTGCTGCGCAGACCCCAGCGTTCATCATGCCAGACATGGTCACGAGCAATCGCATGCATAAAACGCCGCCGCCATGACGTCAATCCCATCTCTGCATCAATCGTGGATACCGGCTGGCCTATCACATCTTCATTCTCGCACAACAGAATATCACGCAGGGCCTGATTGATATATTCGATCTGGCCGTTGCGATTGGTAATCATGATGCCATCGCCCGCATATTTCACCGCACTGGCCAGAATACTGAGCCGGCTCTGAGAGCCCATAATGGCATCCATGCATGGCCTGATAATCCAGGCATGGAAGGGCACGGCGATCAGCAACATGAACAGACATCCACCGGCCAGCATCAGCAGCAGTGGCGACAATACCATATCCAGTTGCAGATATGAAAACAGCACCATGATGCTCACTTCCGCAACAATCACAAAGACGAACAGCTTGATTGCCGATGTTATAAACACCTGATTGAGGTGTTTATAAAACAGTTCCGTAGGTAAGGGGTAGAGTGCCATCAGCCAGCCTAAAACTCTTCCCATACATCATCTCTATCTGCTGCAACGCCGGCAACAGGCTGCGCCGCAACGATTGCCCGCACCTGCTGTTTGGCCACTTTCCTGATGCGTTTCTTCTCCTTCTTCTTCATCTTTTTCTCACCGGCGTCATCAGGGGCATGTACCGGCGCATCATCGAAGTGGAAGATGGCAATCTGCCGGCGCAATGCGCCGGCCTGGTCGTTCAGCCGCTGGCTGGCAGCAGCGGATTCTTCCACCATGGCGGTATTCTGCTGGGTGTTGGCATCGAGCTGGGCAATGGCCTGATTGATTTGTTCAATACCGGAAGTTTGCTCTGTACTGGCTGCATCAATCTCGGCAATCAGATCACCCACCTTGCTGACCGCCTGCATAATGTCATCCAGCGCTGCGCCGGAAGCATCGACCAGCGCGCCACCGGCTTTGACACTCTCTACGCTCTGGTTGATCAATGCCTTGATCTCTTTTGCCGCCCCGGCAGAACGCTGGGCCAGCGTACGCACCTCACCGGCCACCACGGCAAAGCCGCGCCCCTGTTCACCGGCGCGAGCCGCTTCCACCGCTGCATTCAGAGCCAGCAGATTGGTCTGAAAGGCAATATCATCAATTACGCCGATAATATCGGATATTTTGCCGCTGTTGGCATGAATCTCCGCCATGGCCGTCACCGCCTGCGCCGCAATATGGCCGCCCTTTTCTGCCTGCTCCCGAGCCCCGGCAGCCAGCTGATTCGCCTGACGTGAATGGTCTGCTGTCTGCTGTACCGTGCCGGTAATCTCTTCAATGCTGGCGGCAGTCTGCTCCAGTGCAGCAGCCTGTTCCTGGGTGCGTGAACTCAGCATATTATTGCCCTCGGCAATCTCATTGGCGCCCAGGTTAACTTCTTCCGCCGCTACATTCACCTGCCCCATCACTGCCGCTATCTGCGCGGCGGCGTGGTTATTGGCCTGCGTGGCGACATCAAACAGCCCCTCATAATCATTATTGATGCGGTAGTTCAGGTCACCAGATTCCAGCGCCTTCAGACCGGCAATAATATCGTTGATGCCCTGCTCGCTCACATCCAGCAATTCATTCAATGATGTGCTGAGTGCTTTGACCTGCCCCTCAATACCCGTGGTATCAATGCGGCGCGATAAATCACCGCACTTGGCCGCCTCCACGATGCGTTTCACATCATTTTCGATCATGTGATCCTGTGTCCGATCCAGCCATTCGGCGACTGTGGCAATACGATTACCCGCTGCATCCAATACCGGATTGATAATAATCTTCACCCATGTGCCGCCGAGGTTGATATCCGGCGAGGTGAACGTGGCGCTCAGATGATCGAGGATATGGCGCTGATGCGACGGTTCCTGATGGAATATATCCATACTGGCGCCAATCAGTTTGCGGGCATCGAAGTTCGGCAGTTTCTGCCTGAAGTTGGCTTCGTTTTTCTCCAGCATACGCTGCAGCGTATCATTGATATAGATAATATTGTGGCTCATATCCGCCATCATCACATTGGCCGTTGTACAATCCAGCGCCGCCTGAATGCGGGCGGCGCGATGCAGTTGCTGGCGCGCATCATTGATCATATAACCCTGCCGTATCTGCAATACCTTGCTCACGCGCAGTAACTCACCCAGTTCATCACCACGGCCAATATCGATATCGGCTTTGAAGTTGCCTTCGGCAATCTGTACCAGCGCATCGGTCACATCTGTAATGCCCGGCATAATCACCTTTCGGAAAAACAGCGCCGATGTAATCACCAGTGCGGCAAAGCTGCCGCCCATGCCATAGATCAGCATATCCGTCATACGATCCACACTGGCGCCGGCAAGCATCATCTGATGCAGCACATCAGCTACGCCGGCAGTGGCCGCGCCGATCACCGCGACACAGGCAAGGAAACGCTGCGCTATACTGCGATTGCGCCATAGCGCAGCAGCTCGCCTGAGCAGGCCCGGCTGCAATGTGGCCTGACCCCTGTTGATCTGATCGTACAATGTTGCCGCCGCTTCAATCTGCTGCCGGCTCGGCTTGTAGCGCACAGAGATATAACCGCTCACTGCGCCATCTTTCATCACAGGCACCACATTGGCCGTCACCCAGTAGTAGTCGCCATTCTTGCAACGGTTCTTTACATAGCCCACCCAGGGGCGTCCGGCTTTGACCGTATCCCATAAATCCCTGAATGCCGCTGCCGGCATATCCGGATGGCGCACGATATTATGGTTTTTACCAATCAGTTCCTGTTCGGAAAAACCGCTGATGGCGACAAAATCCGCATTCGCTTCGGTAATAATGCCTTTCAGGTCGGTGGTGGACACCAGCACAGCATCATCTCGCATCTCCACTTCATGACTGGTGACCGGGTGATTCTTTCTCATGCAATGACTCCGTTAACAATTGTATATATAAATGATATCTGACCGGCAGATGCTCAGGCGGCCATGATTGAACCGGCTTCGGCTATGCGGCTTGCCTCTGTTCGGGCTGCGCACCCGCCCTTGCACAGGCCGGGGCGGATGCTGGCGCGCCGATTAAGCGGCTGGCATCCAGTAAGGTGATGATGTGCTGATCGACTGTCGCGATACCGGCAATAACATTGCTGGAGAGTGCGGCTTCGATATCCGGGCGGGCCTGAATATCCTGCGCACTGATGTCATAAACTTCAGATACGGCATCGACCACCACGCCGATCATGCCATCCTGACCATCCGGCCGGATAATCATCACCACGGTGGTCGGGCCGCAGGGCTGATGCGCCAGGCCGAAACGCGCGCGCAAATCGATAATAGAAATGGCCACACCGCGCAGGCTGATCATGCCCAGCACGCATGCCGCGCCCCCGTGCACCGGGGTGGTGGCTTCCCAGCCGCGCAACTCCTGCACGGCCAGAATATCTATGCCGTACTCCTCGCCCGCCAACATAAACGTCAGATATTGTCGGGCAGATACTGCGACCGGGCTGCTGTTCCTTACTGCGTTCATATCTCGCTCCTGTGCCGGCTGACGTTTCGGCTGAAACACAGCCATTGCGACATTGCTGATTATTCTCGTCCGGCAACATGACACAGGCGTGCCATTGATACGTCACCCGGATGACATGAAAAAGGTGGGCAGGATATATCAAATCACTGTGTTGTAGCGCTGCGTATCGCCTTTGCCCCGAACGGCGATACGCAGCCGTGCTACATTACAGGAGCACAGTATCGCTGCTGTCGATAGCTTCCGATGACGAAACAGACTGCCCCTCGACAATCGCCCGCACCTGCTTCCTGGCAATTTTCTTGATACGCTTTTTCTCCTTCTTTTTCATCTTCTTATCGCCCGCAGCAGCAGGCTGTATCACAGTCTCATCGAAGTGGAATACTGACACCTGCTGGCGCAGCTCTCCGGCCTGATCACTCAGGCGCTGGCTCACTGCGGCTGATTCTTCCACCATGGCGGTATTCTGCTGGGTATTGGCATCGAGCTGGGCAATGGCCTGATTAATCTGCTCAATACCGCTGGTCTGTTCCCTGCTGGCCGCATCAATTTCAGCGATCAAATCACCAACCTTGCTCACCGAGGCAATAATCTCATCCAGCGCCATGCCGGATTCATTCACCAGAGAGCTACCGGACTGAACGGCATCGATGCTGCTATTGATCAGCCCTTTTATTTCTTTCGATGCTGCCGATGAGCGCTGCGCCAGAGAGCGCACTTCACCGGCCACGACAGCAAATCCACGCCCCTGTTCACCGGCCCGTGCGGCTTCCACTGCCGCATTCAGTGCCAGCAGATTGGTCTGGAATGCAATGCCGTCAATCACGCCGATAATATCAGCCACCTTCTGGCTGTTGGCGCTGATGTCCGACATGGCCTGAATAGCCTGCCGGGTAATTGCCCCGCCTTTTTCGGCCTGCTCTCGCGTCCCGCTAGCCAGCTGGTTGGCCTGGCGTGAATTATCCGCCGTATGTTGCACCGTACCGGTAATCTCCTCGATACTGGCCGCAGTCTCTTCCAGCGCTGCCGCCTGTTCCTGAGTCCGTGAGCTGAGCAGGTTATTGCCCTGAGCTATTTCACCGGCGCCGGCATCAACCGATTCAACCGCGTCGCTGACATGAGAGATAATACCGCATAACTTCTCAGAGGTGTGGTGCATCGCCTGTTTAATCGCATCAAACTCACCCTCATAATCATTGGCGATGCGATGGGTCAAATCCCCCTGTTCAATGGCCTGCAAGCCTGTGGTTGTATCCTCTATGGCGCGGGCAAGGGTAGCTGACAATTCATTGCTCGATTGTGCCAGTTGCAGGTAAAAGCCCTGCTTGCCATCCTCAGCGATGCGGCCGCTCAAATCGCCATGCTGAATATCCTGCCATACCGGCTGTAATTCCTGATTCAGCATATCGGATAATTTTTGCGCTGTCCGGTTGCTGGCCTGTTTAATCGTATCGAATGTGCCTTGATAATCCCGGCTGATCCGATAATCCAGATCGCCATGCTCCAGCGCTTTCAAACCCGCTACCGTATCGTTGACCGCTGTTTCCATTTGCTCATTCAGCGCATTGGTCACCTCAGCCAGGTGGCGATAAAACCCGTGTTTGCTTTCGGTTTCCAGCCGCTGACTCAAATCGCCCTGGCGGGCAGCCTGTAATACCGGTTCCAGCTCATCATTCAACATATGGGTAAGATTATTACGCATATTCTCCAGCGCGCGCATAAGCTGACCGGCCTCATCCGAACCGCTTACCAGCTCGGTCGCACAGGCCAGATCACCCTCGGCAATAGCCTTGGACATACGCACAGCCTCACGAAAAGAGCGTGTCATCCCGGTTATAATCACCCATGCCAGCAATATAGATAAGCTGATGGTGACGGCGCAGGCAATCGCCAACATGGTTAGCTGTTGCCGCGCATCCTGAGCCGCCGCCGCCGTCTCTGACTGCAGATCCTTCAGTATCATGACTTCCACGTTTCTGAGTTGCTCGATTTTACCACTGATGGCAGTGAACCAGTCCGCCGCGCTAATGCCAAAATCACCCGTCTTCCACTGGCGTATAGCCGTTGCTCTCATGTCATTCGCCTGACGCGCCTGTGGACTATCCATCACCGCTTGCATCTTGTTGCGATAGTCGGCCTCCCCGGTCTTCATGAACAGGTTATTATAGGCGTGCTGCGCGGTCACCAGTGCAATCAGGTGCTGGAACTGCCCCCTGGAAAATGAACCGTGCGAAAACACATTCGTTAACAGGGCCCGCTCTTTACCCGCATACTCCTTTTGCAATAAAAAAGTCAGTATGGAACTTTGCATCAAGGTCAAATCCGCACTCAGCGACAATTCAGGGTTCAGGTCGATCTGCTTACTCTGGTAATTCATGCGCACCAGGGCGCCCAGACCATCGAATAATCCGGCATTCAGGACGGAGTATTTATGCACAGCCTGATCCGGCATCAGCCTTAACTGATCCACCGGCCTGCGTATCGTACCCAGCACATGCAGCTGCTCTGTCATCGCATCCAGGCTCGGCTTGAATACAGCATAGGCGCTATGGGTGTGCGCCATCTGCGTGTTCAAACGATTGAATAATGCGACCTTGTTATCGGTAACCACCCGTTGTTTTTTTAATGCATCCACAAATTTCGTACCCTTGCTGGCCAGGAATCCGGCTGACATGCCCCGTTCTTTCTGCAGTGAATTCAACAGGTCACCGATGGAGACAAATACACTGTTCACCAGCGCAATATCCTCCAGTTTCTGATTATTATTATACTCTTGCACTAACCAGTTTGTACTTAATACAGCCAGCATCAGCATCGGTAAAAATAATAATGTCAGCAGCTTGTTGCGTAGCGACAGGTTGGAAACCCATTGATGTAGTATGTTCATATTGCTCTCCTTTGAATCTTTCAATGTATTTGTATCGGCAGAAACCATGACACCGGGGTGTCATGCAGAGGTCAGCAACATGACATGGAATGTCCGGCCTGCGATCTGACAAGAAACAGGTGGGAGAGAGAGAAAGAAAGGGGGGGGCTGCGAACAGCCTGGTGTGCAGCCTGCTGTTAACCGGCCCGGCTTAATCGGCCGATATTTTATATACGCCCGTGGATGAGATCAGATCATGCAGCGTGCCCCGATCCGGGCTGATTACCATCACCAGCATGCTCAGTGCCGGGATGGCCGCTGCGATAAAAAAGAGAAAGTGGCCGGTATCTCTGGTCAGTACATACCAGATTGTCATGCCCAGCGATAACCAGGTCAGCATCAGCCCGGCATAGCGCACGCTCGCCGCCGACCACGATAACGGATCGCCGCTGCCCTGCATGGCCACCCGGAGTTTCCATGGGCGCATACCGGTCGTCGCGCCCCCTTTCACCCAGAAGCCGACAAAGTAGGCATAGGAGATCGTCAATATCAATGCCCCTTTGAGCCAGTGCGGCGCGGCCCCCATACTCTGTTCAACCGCCGTCAGCGGAACGAATGCCAGAAAACACAGACCGAACAGAATCAGCCCGTCATACGCGCTGGCCAGCATGCGAATCGGCATGCCTGCTTTTATACCCTGCAGGCGTTTACTCATGACAGGTTCCTACGATTTCATCAAACATGACTTCCCCCAGTTCACACTCCAGCTGACTATAAACAGCGCGCATAGTGCCAGCACAACCGTTGCACCGGAAGGCCATTCGTACATATAAGACCAGAACAAACCGGCCAGCGTACCGGTCAGGGAAAACAGCACCGATAATAACCACAGGCTGAACAGCGAGCGTCCCCAGAACCAGGCGCAGGCAGCGGGCAAAATCAACAGGCCCGCAGTCAAGACAATACCAGCCAGCTTGACGCACAGAATCACCGTCAGGCCAACCAGCCCGTAGAGTAACAGGCGCAGCGCCGGCACAGGCAAGCCGGATGCTTCGGCAGTCACCGCATCGAACGCAATACTCCACCAGGCGCGCGCGGCCAGAAAAAATATCACGGGAATCAGGCAGGACATCCAGTAGAGCCACTGCAGATCCAGCGGCGCCATGGTCAGAATATTGCCAAACAGCAGGCCGAACAGATCCACTTCGGCGCTATTGGCCGTGGAAATCAGCAGCACGCCCAGCGCCATGCTGCCGGCGAACAACATGCCTGTGCCTGCATCTTCGGAAATACCTTTTTTCCTCGGCATCAGCGCCAATAACAGCGCAATCAGCACGGCGAATAGCGTGGCCGTCGGCAACAGCGGCAAGGAAAACGTTACCGCCAGCCCGAGCCCGGCCAGCGAAGCATGCGACACGCCGACAGTCAGAAACGACAAGCGGTGCGCCATCACCATCACCGACATGGAGGCCGTTACAAAGCCAATCAACAGCGCCGGCGGCAATGCATCGCGCATCACCGGACTGGCCAGAAATTCAGATATCATGCCTGTCATATTGTTACGGACATGCTCCTTTTATAAAGCAAATTCAACAGATTTTGATCTTGTTTTTTATCTGCGTTCATCTGTGTTCATCTGTGGCTCATGATTGTGACTTGCATGCCCGTCTACACCCGGCGCGCAGCCGATACAGTGGGCATCGTGAGCCATGATATGGATCTGGTCGCCATACATGGCACGCCAGACGTCTGCCGGAATATCTTCGCCCTTCATGGCATGGTGATGAATTTTTCTGTTCAGACAGGCAACGGAATCGACATGCGAACTGATGGCGGCAATATCATGTTCGACCATAATCACGCTCATGCCGGTATCATCGCAGAGCCTTCTCAATAGCTGAAATAACTTTTCCTGTCGCACGCTATCCAACGCGGCCGACGGCTCATCCAGCAATAACAGCTTCGGCTTGCGCACCAGCGCCCGGGCCAGGCGGGCGCGTTGGCGCTGACCACCGGAGAGCTGTCGAAAATCAGCCTCGGCCAGAGAATCCATATCAACCCGTTGCAGGGCTTCGTCAATCGCCTGGCTGTTCTGGCCGCTGCGCCACGGGACGGCATAATCGGCCAGCCCCATCGCCACCACATCGCGAACGCGCATGGGCAATCGCGGCGCATGATCATGCAACTGATGCAGAAAGCCAATCTGCCTGAGCAGGGTATGACGGCTGAAACGGTTCAAACATCGGCCAAACAGATCAATATGGCCGCCGTCGGGCGGCGTCAATCCGGCCACGATATTCAGCAACGTGCTTTTACCAGCACCATTGGGGCCGACAATGCCGAGGAAATGGCCTGCTGCCAGGCTCAGGTCGATACCATCCAGAATCGGCTTGTTCAGCGGGCCGAAGCTGAGATGGGAGATTTGCACCACCGGCGCCGTCATGGCTGCGTCAGTGCGGTGATACGGGCGATATTCTGTTGCATCAGTTCAGGCCATGACAAACCGCAACTACCCAGTGCATTCAAGGTGACGCGGGGCGGGGTCTGGCGGGCATGCCGCGCCAGCCAGTCCAGCGCCCGATTATTATGGCCGCTATCGGCCAACAACCATGCATCAGGATGCTGATTGAGCGCGACCAGCGCCTGCTCCAGTTGATGCGGGCCGAATTCCTGGCCGTGATGGGCGGATTCGAGCACGGCCAACACCGGCACGTTCATGTGTTTCATCAGGCCTAGCCAGGCCGGGTGTTGCATCAATACGCCGGAGGTTTGCAGTGGCGCCAGCGCCATACGCCATGACTGTTCTATATGCCGGACTTGCGCCAGGGCATGCTGTAACGCTGCATCTATGGCATCGGCATGTTCCGGATGCAGCGCGATCAGCGCCTCGGCGATCCGGGGCAGTGCTGCGCGTACGGATGCCGGATTCAGCCAGCCATGCGCGGTATGCGGCCACAGCGCCAGGGTTCGGGCATGGTGGGTCGGCAGCGACCAGCCGCTATCATCAAAGGCGGCGCGAATCAGGAAACGGCTGTCTCCCAGCGCCTCGATTTTGCGCGGCGTCAGCTGAAAATGATGCGGGTCAGCGCCGGCTGGCAACAAACACATCACATCAGCTTTGGCATCCAGCATGGATACCAGCCCGGCCAGCGGCGGCAGCGTAACGGCTATTTCTGTGGCGGAAACAGAAACAGGCAGGCAGATCAGGATGGCGACGAACGCTTGTATGGACTGGCGAAAAAACTTACACATAGGCCGATATGCTAACAGTTCGTAGAAAAAGTCCATCCACGGATTTAAGCTGGCATGAAACTTGATTAATCCGGTGCTTATGAGGACACTGTCAGACTTATGATTTCACCCGATTATTTTTCATTCCGCTGGAGCTGGTACCGCCCCATTCTGAATCGACAGGAGCAGCCTGCTGATCGCTGCGCTGTGGACGTGCGGCGACTGCCCATTCGCATCTCGGGCGAGGATGCACGCGAATATATCCCCTATGCCGTACACCCGGATGTGCAACGCGCCATCGCCACATCATTGCGCCGATTGCAGGATTATACCGTCCGCTATGTGGTGCGCGGTGAAAAAGTTTCTGCCCATACGCTGCCGCACATGGATGCAAAGGTGCGCCGCATGGTGGGCTACCTGCGCAAACAGAACCCGCATTTGTCGCGTGATCTGCTGCACCACTGGTGCGCCGACCCGAAAGGCGCCACGGCGCTATTGACTGCGTGTGAAGTGTTATGGCAACAGGGCTGGCAACAGGATCAGGCCGATGCCGCGCCCTGGGTGCCGGCGGTGAATGTATTATTGCTCAAGCTGATCAGGCGCGGCATCGCCAGTCTCTCCGATGAATATGCCGATCAGACCAGTCATGTGCTGCTGTGCGTGGTTGGCGGGCTATATGTATGGGCCCTGCAACATTTCCTCAAACATTATCTCGAAGGCGTGGTGGAGGTCACCCGCATCGCCACCTACGAATCGATGATGTTACCGGCCACGCCCATGGCCTTTTTACAATATCAGCCGGACACCTCGCTGCTCGGCGATGACAGCCGCATTATTCGCGCCTACGGGCTGGAGCCGGAAATCGTGCCGCGCATGCGCCATTTGCGCGCCAAAGTGGGCATGCACAACGAAGGCGGCATGCTGCAATTACTGGCCAGAGACAAACTCGGAGCGCACCTGCAACGGCGCACCTGGGCGCGCTTGTCGTTGTGGAAACTGGCCATGGATAGCGGCTTTGGCGGCTGGATGACGTATGTACTGGATGCCAAGCGGCTGGATCAGTTGCTGGCCGGGAAAATCCAGCCCGATGAAGCGGCAATGGCGAACCTGAAAGCCAATCAAGCGGTTCCGGTCGTCAGCTGGCTGCTGGCGAGCATGGACGGCGCCCGGGCGCTCAAGGCGGTGGGCGAACCATGGTTGCAGGACAATATCACACTGATGGCATTCAGGGTATTCGATGAGGATATCAAAGTCGAAGTGGCGCGCCGGGCTTCAGAGGAGTTATGGCTGGACAAGCAGGCTCAGGCTGCCAGACAGCCTGCAGCCCGACGCATCACCGGCTCATCCGGCCTGTCCGCTGGCGGACTGCGCAGCGGCGGCTTACGCACCGGCACACGCACCGGCATGGACAGCGACGCGGATGCAGGGCTGGAAAACGCCTGGAAAAAAGGGGAACTGGTACTGATTCAGCCGGATATCACCCGGGCATTGCATAGTGGCCGGGCCCTGTCACAACGTCAGGGCTGCCTGAATATCGCGTGGTCGGAATATCTGGCCAGGCTGCATTCCCTGCATGGGGAACACGCCAGCACATTTATGAGCAACACGTTTTTGCCGGGCGTACTGTCGCTGATTGATGGACGGGCGCACCTGTTTCTGGACAACTGTTCGGCATCCGGCTGCCTGTTGCGCGGCGCCGTGGTGGCACTGGCTGAGGCGGGCATCGATTTGCGCCGCCAGTTGCGGCAGTGGCTGATGGATGCGCTCGATCAGCACCATACGCCATCCAGTGCAGTCAACAGGCCTGCTGTGTCGATGTGCATGGACATGAGCGGTGAATGGACATTTGCTGAATTGAATGCTTCGAAACGGGGGCAGTATCGCATTGCCTTTTCCAATGCCGTAGCCCAGGTCGATGCCGGCGTATGCCGCGACCATAACGTCGAGCGCCTGATTCGCGCCCGCAATGCCAAACAGCATGTCCAGTCGCTCGGCGGTGTTAATGTGGAGGCCATCAAGACGGCGGAGGGGAGAACGGTGCAGATGTTGCACAATAACGGCTTTGCGCTGACTGCAGCCGCCCTGACCGAACTGACTGCGGCGCTGGCTCACAAGGCGTCTATTGCAAACGTACGCCCGAACAAGTCTGACATACAGGGCGTGCTGGATGGTTACCAGTTACCGCCCGGCGGTCTGGATTTGCTAATCATCCAGCGTTTCGGTCATGAAGATGAACAACCCTGGTTACTGATCAAAGCGGGCAAACCCAATCTGGCCGGTGTCGATATGGATATGTTTGAACTGCTCGATGTCGATGCCCCGGCGACCCGGTGCATCCTTGAGCGCGGGCTGATGCGCTGGCAATGAATCTGCCGCTTCACCACACTGCTGTATTTGCATCATGGTTGCTGGCAACGGATATGCCCGATCTGCCGGACAGGCTGGCCGTTGGCTGGTCCGGCGGCGCTGATTCAACCGCATTATTGCTGGCCCTGAAGGCCAGCGGACGGGCGGTCAGCGCATGGCATATTGATCATGGCTGGCGGCCATCTTCCGCCCGGGAGGCGGCGGCGCTGGCCAAACAGGCGCAGCAATGGCATATCCCGTTTAGCAGCGCCCGCTTGGAACTGGCGCCAAAACGCAACCGCGAGGCCGCAGCCCGCCGGGAACGCTATGCCCAGTTTGAGCGCTGGAGCAACGAATACGCCATTCATACCCTGTGTCTGGGCCATCACCGCGATGATCAGGCTGAAACGGTGTGTATGCGATTACTGCAGGGCGCAGGCGCAGGCGGTTGTCGCGGCATGTTGCGTGAACGGCGCATGGGTGCAATGCGGATTGTGCGCCCCCTGCTGCATATCGCCGCCCATGATTTACGACAGACATTGCAGCAGGCTGGCATTGTCTGGCTGGATGATCCGAGCAATAGCGATTTGGATATCTGGCGCAATCGTATCCGGCACCGGCTGTTCCCCGCCATGGCGCAATGCGGCGTAGCGCCCGATGCACTGTTTCTCCGCTGGCGCGCGCAGGCGGATCGTATAGCCCGCCAACTCGATGCCGAAGCAGATATGTTCATGCCAATGGTATCCCGCCACAATGCCCATGAGTTGTCTTTGCCGTGGCCATCGTGGCGGGATAACAGGCCGGCTATACGCGCACGAATATTGCAAAAATGCATGACTCTGTTACTCGGTGCCGGCGTCACACCGGGACGCCGGCATATCATACTGGTGGAAGCATGGACGCAGAAAAGTGGGCGTGGAGGGCTTGATTTATCGCGCTGTCGTCTCTACAGAGAATCGGATCGATTGCATCTACGCTTGCATCTATAAGCTGCAACGGCAGTTTGTGCAGCTAAAAACAGGATTTTGATTTAATTGTCTATTCATGCCGGTGCCGTACCGTGGCGTCCATTGCCATGTTTTAATTGAGTCAAACAGGACGAGGTTTATTTTTTATGGGTAAGAATGTACTGCTGTGGGTAGTGATCGGGCTGACAATGATGAGTCTGTTCAATATGTTTTCGGCGCCAATGCCGAAAGCGGATAAAATGGCCTATTCCA
>CAZXAI010000004.1:24752-27452 GCA_964638265.1 uncultured Zetaproteobacteria bacterium | reverse complement strand
CATCCTCTACCGTGCCGGCTTTGGGGAATGAGGCCTGAGTCTGTTTTGCCTCCGGTGTTTTACTGCTGCTGACCGAACGCGGCGCTGGTCGTGCTGCCGCCCTGGGTGTTTTTTTCGATTCGACTGCCGCACGGAATGCTGTTGGCGCCGGTGTGGCACTGCCATTACCCAAGTCAAATACAGCTACCTGATTGCGCAGTTCGGCGGCCTGATCACTCAAGCGCTGGCTGGCGGCAGCGGATTCTTCCACCAGAGCCGTATTCTGCTGGGTGCCGGAATCGAGCTGGGCAATCGCCTTGTTGATCTGATCGATGCCGGAGGTCTGCTCCACACTGGCTGCGGCGATTTCAGCAATAATATCGCCGACCTTGGCAACGGAACTGACAATTTCTTTGAGCGCCTCGCCGGATTCATCCACCAGCTTGCTACCGCCCTCCACGCTTTCGACACTGCTGTTAATCAGGGTCTTGATCTCTTTGGCGGCTTCCGCCGAGCGTTGCGCCAGGGTGCGCACTTCACCGGCCACGACGGCAAAGCCGCGTCCCTGTTCGCCGGCGCGGGCTGCTTCCACCGCCGCGTTCAGGGCCAGCAGATTGGTCTGGAAGGCAATCTCATCAATCACGCCGATAATATCGGCAATCTTGCGGCTGCTGGCATTGATCTCGGCCATGGCCTGGACGGCCTGATCGGCCACCTGGCCGCCATTCTCCGCCTGTTCCCGGGCATCGGCGGCCAGTTGGTTGGCCTGGCGTGAATTATCTGCGGTCTGTTGTACGGTGCCGGTGATTTCCTCGATGCTGGCGGCGGTTTCTTCCAGTGCCGCCGCCTGCTCCTGGGTGCGGGTATTGAGCGTGTTATTGCCCTCGGCAATTTCACCGGCTCCCAGACCCACTTCCTCGGCGGCGGCATGCACATTGCCAATGACTTCGGTTAACTGTGCCGATGTCTGGTTGGCGGCCTGCTTGCAACGATCAAACACACCCTCATAATCCTGTGTGATACGATGGGTTAAATCACCCTTCTGCAGCGCCGAAAATGCCGCCTCGATATCCGCAAACGTCTGCTCCAGCGTTGCAGATAAATCATTGGTTGAAACAGCCAGATCTTTGTAAAAGCCCTGTTTGCCGCTGACATCCACACGCTGACTCAAATCCCCGCGTTTGACGGCGTCCCAGACCGGCGCCACTTCCTGATTGAGGATTTGATCCAATTGCTGCATGGATGTATTGGTCGCCTGCTTGCAGCGATCAAACACGCCTTCGCAATCACGGGTAATGCGATGGCTGACATCGCCCTGCTGCAAGGCCATCGATGCCTGCTCAATATCAGAAAAGCTTTGATCCAGGGATGTCATCACATCATTGGTGACCGTGGTGATATCTGCATATACGCCTTCTTTTCCACTGGCTGTAATCGTTTTGCTGAAATCGCCTTTCTGTGTCGCCCGCAATACCCTCTCCAGTTCCACCGTCAAAAAGGATGACAGGTTTTTCTGCATGCGCTGGAAGGATGATAATAAGGCGCCAATTTCATCGCTGGATGTGATGTGGATTTTATTGTTTAAATGTCCTTTTGAAATCTGTTCAGCAACCAGAGTCGCTTCACTCAACGGCTTTGTGATTGCACGGGAGATCAGGTAGAGCAACGCGCCCAACAGGATCAATGCCAGAGCCAGAATCATCCAGGCGTTACGCTCCAGCTGGATCACCCCCTGTTCCGAATGGGCGGCCATGAGGCCAACCGCCTGATTCATCTGCTTCAGCGTTTTCATATTCAGGCTGGCAAACAGATTCGCCTGCTGGCGATACGTCGACGACCCAATATCCGCCGCACGCATGGCGGACACGGATGCTGTAAGCTCGCCCCAGAGTTTGCCCACTTCCGCCAGTTTTTGCTCAATCACGGGGTTCGATATGCCCGTAATATGAAGCGGCTTGCTCATGCCCAGATCCGCATAGGTCTGGCCGCCCTGTTCAATCGCTGTTAGCGATAACTCAAACAGTTTTGCGGTCTTGTCTGATGCACTGAAATCACCATGCCCGGCGCTCAGAGCCTGTAACACTTCCTTGCTGTATTTTTGCGTCAGCATGCGCTCTCGACCGGCAATATTGATAACCGTCGAATCGTCTTTCTGCTTATCCAGCGTTATGACCATATACACCACAATGCCAATCAGTGCGATCGCAAATGTGGCACCGATCAACAGCATTTTCTTTCCAACAGATATATTCGCCAATAATTTATTCATGTTTACCTTCTCCTGTTATTGATGCCCGCGCTCTGCCCGGACATGCCGCTATCTACTTATGTGGCGTGATTCCCCAGTTTAAAAACGGATACCAGTTCACGCAGTGCCGCCGCCTGATCATTCAGGCGCTGGCTGGCCGCTGCAGATTCTTCCACCATGGCGGTATTCTGCTGGGTGCCTGCATCGAGCTGGGCAATTGCCTTGTTGATCTGATCGATGCCGGAGGTTTGCTCCACGCTGGCGGCGGCAATCTCGGCAATAATATCACCCACCTTGGCCACCGCACCGACAATGTCATGTAGCGCTGCGCCGGATTCATCCACCAGTTTGCTGCCGGCCTCCACGCTTTCGACACTGCTGTGAATCAGCGCCTTGATCTCTTTGGCCGCTTCCGCCGAGCGCTGCGCCAGGGTGCGCACCTCGCCGGCCACCACGGCAAAGCCGCGCCCCTG
>CAZXAI010000004.1:0-24652 GCA_964638265.1 uncultured Zetaproteobacteria bacterium | reverse complement strand
AGCGCTGCGCCAGGGTGCGCACCTCGCCGGCCACCACGGCAAAGCCGCGCCCCTGCTCGCCGGCGCGGGCTGCTTCCACCGCCGCATTCAAGGCCAGCAGATTGGTCTGGAAGGCGATTTCATCAATTACGCCGATAATATCGCCAATCTTGCGGCTGCTGGTATTGATCTCGGCCATGGCTGTGACGGCCTGATCGGCCACCTGGCCGCCATTCTCCGCCTGTTCTCTGGCATCGACGGCCAGTTGATTGGCCTGACGCGAATTATCTGCCGTTTGTTGCACGGTGCCGGTAATTTCCTCGATGCTGGCGGCGGTCTCTTCGAGCGCTGCGGCCTGCTCCTGGGTGCGGGTATTGAGCGTATTGTTGCCCTCGGCAATTTCACCCGCACCGACCCCCACCTCTGCAGCGGCGCTATGCACATTGCCAATCACTTCCGCCAGCTTCGCGATGGTGTTATTGCTCGACTGTTTGATGGCATCAAACTTGCCGCTATAGGTGTTGGTCATGTGATACGTCAGGTCACCTGATTCCAGCGCCGATAACGCGGCAATGGTATCATCCACGGCTCGCTCCACCGTATCGGTCAGGGCATTGATCGCGTTGGACAGTTCAATAAAGAAACCCTCTTTACCCTCCAGACTGATACGCTGGCTCAAGTCGCCCTGCTGCGCTGCAGCGACGATGGACGCGACATCCTTCTCGGCAGCCACTTCGGCACTGCGATCAATCCATTCCACAATCGTGGCGATGCGCTGGCCAGATTCATCCAGCACCGGCGTGGCCCCCACGCGGACGATGAAATCATCACAAAAGACCAGATCATCGGTAATGAGCGGGCCGCGCAGTCCATCCAGTATGCGGCGCTGATGAGCCGGGTCTTTGTGGAAGATATCAATATTCGCGCCCATCACTTTGCTCGCCTCAAAACCGTTCACCAGATTGCGAAAATCATTCTGATGGGTGCGAAACATGTCATTGGCGGCCGCGTTGGCATAAAAAATGGTATAATCCTTATCCGCGATCAATACCGGGGTGCGCACCTGATCCAGTGAGGCCTGGATTCTGAGGGCGGCTTCTTTTTCAGCAGTCAGGCGGGCGAACAGTTCATTCTGCATGCGCTTCATGGAGGCAAACAGGGCGCCCACTTCATCTTCACGGTCAGAATCGACCGGGTGACTCATATCGCCCGAAGCAATGTGATCCGCCGCGATGCTGGCTGCCTGTAAGGGTCTGCTGACCAGGCGTTTGAGCATCCAGTTAAGAAAGAATAAGCCGACCACAAACAGCGCCAGATTCATCAGGATATTTTTCCACAGGGCGCTCTCAATCTGCTGATAGGTCGGTTCCAGCGATATGCTCATGCGAATGGCACCATTAACACTGCCCGGCGCGACATCGTGACAGCTCAGGCAGTTCACGCCGCGCGTGTGCTCGGTTGCCTTGAACGGGGTGGCGACGGTAATGGCCCGGTCACCATTGATGCGGGACAGATCAATCACCGCTTTGCCGGCCAGCGCCTGCCTGTCAATGGCATCCACGGCCTGTTCATCTGCAAAGCCGCTGCCATATTGCCCTTTGACAGGGTCGCCGCGCAGGAAGCGCACATCCAGTACGTTGTCGCCAGCCTTGAGCTTGTTACGCAAGGTTTCGCGCTCATCCATGCTGCCGCCAATCATTAGCATATTCAGGCTGTCAAAGGCTGAAGCGGCTTTCTCAACCGCCTGCTGCTGAATCATGGACAGAGCCCGGCCTTTTTCTGCAAAGTGGGCCAGAACGGTGGATATCACCATGATGGCCGTAAACACAGCAAATACAGCCAGTAGTATTTTGGCTGACAGGGATTGCTGAACAAGCTTGCTATTGATCACACATACACCACCCTCACAGGATAAAATCTGCTATCTCCGGTCACTTACGCCTCTGCTTCGGTGTGGGCGGCAGCGTTGCCTGTCCTGGATAAAATCCCTTCATTCACCAGTTTGTTGATATCCAGCAGAATCACCATTTTATCATCCATGGTAGCTAAGCCGGTCACGAAATCGATAGAAATCGAGCCCTCCATATCCGGCGGCGGCTGCATATCCTGCTTGTTGATATCATAGACTTCGGACACCGCATCCACGACGATACCGAGCACGCGTTCCTTGCCGCTGGCCTGTACCTTGACAATAATCACCACGGTTGTGGGGCCGTATTCCATGCGTTCCAGGCCAAAGCGGTCGCGCAGATCCACAATAGGCACGACCACGCCGCGCAGATTAATCACGCCGAGCACAAAGGACGGGGTGTTGGGGATCGGCGTCGTTTCCTCCCAGCCGCGCAGTTCCTGCACGGTTAGAATATCAACGCCGTATTCCTCGCCGGATAACATGAATGTGAGATACTGATTTTCCGCCGTACTCAGGTTTGCTACTGCTTCCATTTCATTCTCCTGCTATTTTTTTACTAATATATATTAGCCACAGATGAATACCGATACACACAGATAAAACTAAACCCTACCTATGCCCTTGACTGCATCTGCGTTTATCTGCGTCCATCTGTGGTCAATGTTTTGTTATTCATGTCTTGATCAGTTTGGACTTTTTAGCGGATTCCAATGCATTTGAGGACATATCCATCAGGCCTGATATATCCAGAATCAATGAAACCGTGCCATCCCCCAGAATGGTGGCGCCGGATAAGCCGGCCACGCGTTCATAATTGGTTTCCAGACTCTTGATGACCACCTGTTGCTGACCGAGCAGGTCATCGACGAGCAGACCAATACGTTTATCGGCCCATTCCACAATCACCAGCAGTTTGCCGGTCAGGTCAGCGGACGCTGTTGATATGTCGCTGCCGGTATGAAACAGCTCTGACAGGCTGACAATGGGAATATATTCTTCTCGCAGACGGTACACCCTGGTATCGCCCGCCAATGCGCTGACAGCCTCGGCATCCATCTGTAATGATTCGATAATGGCAGTCAGCGGCAACACATAGGTCTGCTGATCGACGGTCAGTAACTGACCATCCAGCACTGCCAGCGTCAATGGCAGACGAATGGTAAAGACCGTGCCCTCGCCGAATACAGAGCGTACATCGACATTGCCGCCCAGGCTTTCAATATTCCGGCGTACCACATCGAGCCCGACGCCGCGCCCTGAAATATCGCTGAGTTTTTCCGCCGTGGAAAAACCGGCGGCAAACAGCAGCATGAATACCTGTTCATCGGTGAGGACATCGGATTCCTTGATCAGTTCCTTTTTAACCGCGATGTTAAACAGCTTGTCCCGATCCAGGCCGCGTCCGTCATCGGAGACTTCCACCACAATACTGCCGCCCTGATGAAATGCCTTGAGGCGTACATAGCCCTCTTCATCCTTGCCGGCCGCCAGTCGCTCGTCCGGCCCTTCCAGACCATGATCCATCGAATTGCGCACCAGATGCACCAGCGGGTCATTGATCTTCTCCATCACCGTCTTGTCCATCTCGGTCTCTTCACCGACCAGTTCCAGGCGTACCTTTTTGCCCAGTTTCTGGCTCAAATCATGCACCATGCGGGGGAAGCGGTTGAACGCGAACGAGATCGGCTGCATACGCACCCGCATCACGGCCTCCTGAATCTCTCTGGAATTGCGTTCCAGTTCCTCGAGCCCTTCGCGCAGGCGTGTGAGTTTGCTCATGTCGAATTCTTCACCCAGTTGCCCCA
The DNA here is from genome assembly GCA_964638265.1 of uncultured Zetaproteobacteria bacterium. Lineage (GTDB taxonomy): Bacteria > Pseudomonadota > Zetaproteobacteria > Mariprofundales > Mariprofundaceae > Mariprofundus. Next base: position 20,956 of record CAZXAI010000004.1, on the reverse strand, counting down.
GCATGGACTGGGTGATGACCAGTTCGCCGACCATATCGATCAATTCATCAATGCGATTGGTATCGACGCGGATGGTCGTGGCTTGCGCTTTCGGCTTTTGATCGCCCGGCCGGCGCGGCCCGGTGCGGCGGTCATTGCTGCGCCGATCCTCCTGGGCATCGGGTGCGCGGCGGTCGCCCACCCGGCGGTCGCTTTTCTTGCGTTCGGGGAAGATGCCCGTGATGGCCAGATCACATTCATCTTCCACCCACTCAAACAATTCCCGGATCTGATCTTCCTCGACCGGGTCGCTGTCCGGATCTTCGCTCAGATCAATGCGCCATTTCAGATAACAGACTTCCGGATTCATGGCGTCAAAAGATGGCAGCGCCGCATCATCCATCGTTAGCGTTAACGCCCCCAGCTCGGCCAGCTCTTCCAGCAACAGGGTGGGATCATTGCCGGTGGTCAGCAGGTCATCATGCGGCGCAAACTCAATATGCCAGCCCAGCCTGCGATCTTCGCCGGCATCGGTATCATGATCTGCATCAGCCGTAGCGGCCGCAGTGCTGCTACCCTCCATGCCGCAGACTTTTTCCAGCTTCTGCTGCAAACCCTGCATCTGTTCCACATCGGGCTCTTCATCATTCTGGTATGCCGTCATCAGGGAGCGCATTTCATCCACCGATTCGAGCAGTACATTGACCACATTCTGGTCGGCCTGGCGTTTGCCCTCGCGCATTTCATCCAGCAGGCCTTCCATGATATGGGTGAATGAAGCCAGCGCCGTAAATCCAAAGGTGGCGCTGCCACCCTTGATCGAATGGGCTGCGCGAAAAATATCATTGACCACATCCAGATCGGTGCCGCCCTCGCTCATGCCCAACAGGCCGGACTCCATGGTGTCCAGTCCCTCAAAGCTTTCTTCGTAGAAAATCTGTTTGAATTGGTCGAGGTCGATGCTCATTCCGGACTCCTGGCTAACGCAGCACTTTTTTAATGGTCATCAGTAATTTATCCGGATCAAACGGCTTCACCAGCCAGCCGGTTGCGCCAGCCGCCTTGCCCGCCATTTTCTTGTCCTTGCCCGCCTCGGTGGTGAGCAGGAGAATGGGGGTGAATTTCAGCGCCGGCAGTTTGCGCAATTCAGATGTCAGCGTGATGCCATCCATATTCGGCATATTGACATCGGTGATAATCAGTGCGAAGCCGCTCTGTTCCTTGGCGATAGCCAGCGCCACATCCCCGTCCTCGGCCTGAACCACTTCATGGCCTGCGCTTTCCAGCGTAAACGCAACCATTTTGCGCATACTCGCCATGTCGTCTACGATTAAAATTTTTGCCATTCGATCCTCCACCTGTTATCCGGAAAACGTACCTGTCCGTATATTTTTCTCAATGTGCAAGCATAAGCCTTGCCACTCTTGCATAAACAACAGGATAAAATGCATCATGTTGTTTATTTATTCGTTGGATTTTTGCAACGCGACATGAGTCGCTATTCATCATCCGTGAATAAATCGATCTCATCGGATTGATCCTGACCGCAATGAGGACAGAATGCATATTCGGATGAAATCGATTTTTCGCATTCAAAACACTTGTTATTCATATTCACCATGCGCCCGACGCGCACCGCGATCACGGCAGTCATCATGGCCACCACGCAGATGCCAATCAGAATCAGCGCCGCCCCCAGCATCATGCCGCCGGCCGAGTGCGGTACCATATCGCCATAGCCCACCGTGCTCATGGTTACCAGACTCCACCAGGTGCCAATAAAGGCATTGCTGAATGTTTCCGGCTCAATCATATAAGCCAGATTGCCGGAAAATATGGAGACAGCGGCAATGGTGGCAATGACGGCCAGAATCATATGGGTGGCGCCGGATACCGAACGCAGCAGCGAGGCCAGCACCGGAAAATACTGGGTGAGCTTCATAATGCGCACCAGCCGGGCCAGCCGCATAAGCGCGGGGCCGGAACTGCCAAAAAACAACGGTAGCACCGTCAAAAGATCAATCACGCCATAAAAGCCGAGCATGTATTTTTTTCGATCATTGGCGGCATACACGCGCAGTGCATATTCCAGCAGAAACAGCCATAATATCGTAGTTTGAATCAACCGGATCTGTTGATCCCACGCATGGTGTATCGATGCCAGTGTATCGAGCATGGAGATAATCACCGAACTGAGAATCAGCAGCATAATGGCGTAGTTTGTGGCTTTGCCAGCGCGGTGGTTCAGGTCGAACAGGCAATGGTGCAAGCGCAGTTTGAATGCGGTGGATTGGCGTGAAGCGGCATCGGATGCAGCCTGCTCGGCTTCGGCTTCGGCCTGCATATTCTGCATGGACGATGATGCGCCACTGCCGGCATCGGCAGCCGCCTGCTCCTCCAGCGCTTCACGTTGCATGCGCTGCATGGGTGTTTCTTCAGGCTGTAGCGCGGCATCGGCAGCGGCCTGTTCTGCCAGCGCCTCGCGCTGCATACGCTGCATGGGTGTTTCTGTTTCAGCGTCATTCATGAGCATGCTCCCCGTGTATCACCATCATTTATACCCCTTTGTGCATATCCATTAGAACAGTTCCACATCATCATCACCGCCGAGTGTGATCAGCTCCACAACCTGATCCCGGCTTTCCAGCCACGCCTGTTGCGAGTACGGGTTGCCATTGGGGTTGATGACAATCTGATTCTGGCGATGGCAGGTAAATGCGGTTTGGCGTGGAAACAGCCGGTCAAGCGTTTGCCCGATGGGGTCTTGCTGTTTATAGCGCGAACTCATGGTATATCCGATCCATATAAAACCGGCCTCTCTCAGGCTATAGAACAGCTGCAGGGGGTCTGCCGGCAGCGGGCTGGAGACCGTCAGGATTTTCAGGCCCATATCCGCATCTTCACCGGAATCGGACATCAACTTGGCCAGCGTATGGCGGAACGCACGCTTGCTCTGATAATCATCTTCTTTTTCAACGGCGTACATATGGAATGAGGTATGGGCGACAAATACGCCATAAAACTCATTGGGCACGGTGACATGGACTTCGGTCGGCAGTTCGTACTGGCCGAGCTCCCTCTGCAACATGCCCGCCTGTTCCCGGTTATCCAGCAAGGGGAATACCTGCGGATGCACATCTTCATCGCGGCAAATGGTGGTAATATGCGACAGCACCGTACTGATCATGGCATAGGCCGATTCATCCATGCCCTTTGGCCGCGACAAAATCACATGATTGGATTGTACAATATGGCTGCGCAGACGCTCCATATCATTGAAGTTCCATGACTCAATACGAATCGTCACCAGTTCTTCCAGACCGGGCTCTTCCGCCAGGCGCCGTTCCAGATAGGCCTGTTCGCTATTGCTCTGTTCGGTGGTCAGGTCGTCAAAAATCACCAGATCCAGTTCATGATAAAAACGCAGCAGCCGCTTCAACAACAGGGGTAAGCTGCCCACCCAGCCCATCACCAGCAGGCACATTTTTTCTTCCGGCTCCTGCAAGGACAGACCGAGCGTATCGAGATCATCCGGACAGGCTGCCGCCTCATCAGCCACCGGATGCGGCTGGCGGATGCAATAGACCGTTTCGTCATAAATGGCCGATTCACTGATCGCAATGCCAATCAGCGCCCGCACGCTTAGCGACTCCACATACTGTTCATCCAGACTATATATGGGTATCGTCTCCCAGTCCTCGGAGATAATACCAAACAGAATCACGCCGCGTTCAAACAGCTGAGCCTGTAATGCCAGGATGTCGTTGCTGTACTGCCCGTCCGGCGTAAACAGCAGCCATGCATTGCTTTCATCGCGTTTGAGTTCGGTTTCCCAGTTGACCATATGAACGGCTGATTCATCCATCAGTTCCGGAATCATCATGCGCTGCAGCACCTGATCAAAATCACTGTAACGCAGAATATTACACAATGCCGTGGCTCTGAAATCGGCTTCGGACAGCACCACCGTGGGTTCATTATAATGCCCGATATTATCCCAGCCGACCTGCAGCATATGCTGGTGCGTATCCAGACGCGGGTGATCCATGCCTGGAATGGCAATGCTCAGCTTGATATGCCGGTTGGCCGTGCGCACGGCCAGCATATTATAAAATGCATGCGACAGGGAGACCGATTCACTCTCCTTCGGTGGTAGCACCATCAGCGCCTGCTTTGCTTCGGTCAGATTGATGCGCTCCAGATCCGCCGATGAATCAATATTGCCTTGCCGGTAGGTGACCCACTTTTCGTTGATCAGGGCGGCCGGCGGGTGATCGTCATGATGCAATAAAACCACTTTCAGGCGCGTGAATGTGCGGTCGGAGATGATGCGCAACTGATCCAGAATATAGGGGGAGGCGGGCGACCAGCCGAGAATAGCCATGTGGTTCTTGATCAACAAATCTTCATTGCGCAAGCGGCGCATCAGGCCGGATACGATATTCGAGCCGATGCCGATGAAAAATGCAAAAATAAATACGCCCAGAATAACCGCCGCAATAGAGAATACCGCCACGGTCAGGTTACCCGGATAAATGACCGAGTTACCCGGATCGGTCAGCAAGCGAAAGACAAACCAGATCGAGGACAGCATTTCATGCTCAATCGGTTTGTGATACAAGCCCATGGTGTAGTCGAAATTCTTGAACAGGAAATGCGCCAGTACGCCGCCGCCTATGGACAAGATCGCCAGAAACAGAATGATCAGATTGATCTCCTGCATAAACTGGCCTTCGCGCAGCACATCCCTGAGGTTGCGGATGATGATTTGCCAGGGTCTGAGCAGGCGAAACAGCCGGAGCATGCGCAAGGCGCTGCTGTAGGCGAAGCCGGTAATAAACGGTAACATGAATACGGTGGCAATCAAATCCAGCCCCCAGAATCCCCACTCGGTATACATGTCCTGTTTTGATTCAAATTTCATGCCGCGCATGACCACCAGACGCAGCGCCAGTTCCACAAAGAAGAAAATAATGATGGCGATCAGAAATGCGCCGTTGGCAAAAAACGAGACTAGAATAATCAGTGATATCACCATGCCATAGGTGGGTGAAAACATGGCGCTGTGCAGATCGAAATAACGCACGAAACGCAGTGTGCGCAACAGATAAACACCCCGCAAAAAGCGGGCCAGGGCAATATTTTCAGCGGCCATTTCCAGGTTAAATACGGTGATGAGCAATGAGGCGACGGCAATGGTATCAATCACCAGCAATAATAAATCAATTTTCTGGCTGGTGGAGGAACGGTATGGGTTCAGCTTGATCTTGCGGCGGAACAAGGCGATACGGGCTGTGATTTCTACTGAAAACAGCAAAAACAGCAGCAGCGCCAGCAGATGGTCATGCGTAAAAGACAAGGCAATCAGCCCCATCATAAAGAAACCGAAACGCGGGTGACCCAGCACCCTCTCCAGGTGGTGATACCTTAATGCACGTTCACTGGTCTTCAAATATATCTCCCTGTTTGCCGTATTGCTTTATGATAGCGCGCATGGATTTTTTTCCGCCCGGGGGCTGGAGCACAAGGCGAAAAAACTCATTGCACGGAGCTGATTTGCCTGGTGAGCGCCTGGCTGATTTTGACGGCTTTTTCCGGCGGTAAATACGACAGGATTTTGCCAACTTTTTTCTCATTCATCAGCAGGAATATCTTGACCACGGTGGACAGTTCCATTTTGGCGATGACCGGCGCAGCGCGTTCGGGTTTCATGCCTTCGTACACTGCCGTCAGGCGCTTGATTTTCTTGTTTTTGACCTTGGCCTCATCGGCCAGGCGCTGCTGAATACTGGCCTCCAGCTGCTCCAGTTCGGTAATGCGCTGCTTGAGTTTTTCTTCTGCCTGCTGCAAGGATTTTGCGCGTGCATCCAGCTGCCTGGATCGTTGTTCCAGCTTGTCCTTGTACTGGCGCAACGATGCCAGGGTTTTATCTTCAATCACGGGGGGGGCGGTGGACAATACCGATGCAGCTTTGGCTTCCGGAATCAGATAATTCTCCAGCATGGCCCATGAATCACCCGGATTTGCAGCTGCGGCGGCTGGCACCGGCGCGTTATGCGGTGCCGGATGCGGTGTCACCGTGACCGGAATGACGGTCTGTGCCGTGGCCTGTTGTATGGTAACAGGCCGGGCCGTATCCGCATCTGAATGCCAGATGGCGAGTCCTGCTTTAGCGGTCAGTAGCAAACCGATGCTAATGAACAGGATCATGGCTTGGGTGCGCTTCGTCATGGCTTATGAGATGGCCGCAGTGGCGCGCGTGGCAACCATATCATCGAGTTGCCGTTGTGTTTTTTGTTCGTTCTTGCGGTTCTGCCGACGCTGTTGCTGGTCATGGATTTTTTCATAGGCGTGTTGCATGCGATAGACTTCGGCAAACCTGCTTAATAGCAGCTGTTTTTTTTGTTCCAGTTCATCAATGGCGGCGCCGGCGCTCGCCAGCATGGACTGCTGTTCATTCAGGGACAGGTTAAAGGCCTGCAGTAATGATGCCGCATTGCGATTGCGCAGAGCCTGATCCCGCTGCTGATGGAGCTGTTTGATGCGAATGCGACTATGATCCTGGCGCTGGAGCAGGCGCAGCTTGTGCCCGTTTAACTCAGCCAACTCCATTTCAACCTGGTTGCGATCCTGTTCGCTGAGCTGGGCCAGTATTTTGGATGTTGTGAGCTTCATGCGAACTCTCCTCATAAGACATCTTGCTTACCAGCTGTAGCAATCGTTGTGCCGATTCTTCATTGCTGCTGAATTCTTCGGGAGCTTGTTGCAAAAAACTGCGGATTTCCGGCATAAGCGTGATGATCTGGTCGAGTTCCGGGTTGCTGCCTGTTTCATACGCGCCGATGGAGATCATATCCTCCATACGTTCATACATGGATATTTTCCGGCGCAAGGTGCGCATGGCTGTCAATAATTCGACGGATGCCAGCTGCTTATCCAGCCGGCTGACGCTTTTGAGTATGCTGATGGCCGGATAATGCCCCTGTTCAGCCAGGCTGCGATCCAGAATAACATGCCCGTCGAGGACGGACATGGCCGCATCCGCTATCGGATCCGCCTGGATGTCATCGCCCTCGACCAATACGGTATAGAAGGCGCTGATATCACCTGCTTTTTCGCCATTGAGGGCAACGCCCGGCCCGGAGCGCTCCAGCAGCTCGGCAATGATAGAAAAGCAGGAGGGCGTATATCCCTTGCTGGCCGGCGGCTCCCCCAGCATCAGACCGATTTCACGCTGCGCCTGAGCGACCCGCGTCAAGCTGTCCATCAGTAGCAATACGCGCCTGCCTTCAGTCCGGAACGCCTCGGCAATGGCGGTGGCCATATGCGCGGTTCTGAGGCGCAGAACCGGTGGCATATCCGATGTGGCCACGACCACCACGCTGTGTTGCAACGCTTCGCTACCGAGCGCCAGATCGAGAAATTCGCGCACTTCGCGGCTGCGTTCGCCGACCAGGGCAATCACATTGATCTCCGCATCCGAGTTGCGCGCCAGCATGCCCAGCAGGCTGCTTTTACCCACCCCGGCGCCGGCAAACAGTCCCATGCGTTGCCCCCAGCCCATCGGCATGCATGCATCCATGGCGCGGATACCGAGCCGCATTTGCGTGTCAATAATATGACGGGAGAATGGATTCAGGCGTGAACCATGCAACGTATGCGGCCTGCCCGATGCCGGCAACAGCTGTTCATCCATCGGTTCGCCGAGCCCGTTGATGACCCGCCCCAACAGGTGAGGCCCGACCGAGATCGATGGCATGGATGTCAGCGGCACAATCGGATCGCCGGGGGCGATGCCGCGCGTGCTGCCCACTGGCATCAGCAGGGTGTAATCGCCGCGAAATCCTACGATTTCTGATTCGATGCTGTGACCGGTCTTGCAGCATATTTGGCAGGCATGACCGATGCTGGCATGCAGGCCTGTTGCCTCCAGCATCGGGCCGAGCACCTTGTATACCTTGCCGCGAACCGGGTAGGCAAAGGCATGCTGTTTGTTGAGCGCCTGCTGTCGCAGGTCTTTGTCCCACAATGGCGGCGTGTTCGCGCTGGCGGCCATGGCCTTATTCAGGGGCTTCGTGCTGTTGCGGGGCGCGGCGCAGGGCCGGGCTCAGCGTGTCCAGCCAGTTATCGACTGCCGCTACCGGATCAACCAGAATATCCTGCTGACTGGAAATAATACGACATGTGCCGCTTTGAACCGCAGGGTCGCTGCTCAGTGCGCCCAGGCTATCGCTGTCCTCCAGCAGTCGTTTGAAGGCGAAAAAGTCATCCGGCGACACGGCAATCGTCAGTGCGCTGGTATCGGGCAACTGTTGCGCGGCCTGTTTGGCGATGTCTAACAGTATGGCCTGATTGTCCTGCAGGGCATCGGCAATGACCTGTTTGGCAATGAATCCGGCTACATCCATGGCTGCTTCGGCAAACGACTCCTGTATGGCCGCCAGTGCTGCCCCGGCACCCTGCAGGCTTTCCTCCAGGGCGGCCAGAATCTGCTCGCCACGCCTTTTTCCCAGCGCCATGCCGGCTTTTTCACCGGCCAGATAGGCTTTGTCATAGGCTTCTTTCTCTACGATTTCCGCTCTGCCCTGCACCTCTTTGAGCATGGCTTCCAGCTGCTGCATGCGATGCGCGCCATCGGCAGCCGGATTGTCATGCGGGCGCTTATCAGCAAGCGGCGCATAAGGGAATGAGCCGGCTGGCTGACTGGACGGCATCGTTTCCTCAGGGAAGGAGAGGGGCGTTAATGTGCTCATGTTTATACCATATCATCGCTGGCGCTGAGCGTGACAGCACCGTCATCATCGAGTTTGCGAATCACTTTCAGGACGGTTTGTTGCGCCTCTTCCACATCGGCCAGCTTCATTGGCCCCATCACGTCCATATCTTCGCGCATGATTTCAGCAGCGCGCTGCGACATATTAGCGAAGAAGCGTTCCGCCACCTCTTCGGTGGCGCCCTTCAGGGATTTCACCAGATCATCGGAAGAGATATGTTTCAGTATGGTCTGAATATCGCGGTCGGACAGGTCTTTCAAATCATCAAAGACCAGCAACAGCCGATCCACCTGGGTGAACAGCTGTTCATCTTTGTCGCGCAGCTGATCCAGAATGGGGCGGGCGACCTCCTTGTCCAGGCCTTTCAGGATATCCACCACGCTGACCATGCCGTCAAAACTGATACCGGATTCGCCCTGCATATCGGCCAGCTCCTTCTCCAGTGTTTCTTCGATATCCCGCACCAGCTCCTTGGGTACGCTTTCAATCTTGGACATGCGCATGACGACGGATAACTGCATATCTTCCGGCAGCAGGGCGATGACGCGGCTGGCTACGCCGCTGTCAATATTACCCAGAATCAAAGCCACGGTTTGCGGATGCTCATCGGCAATCGCGTTGGCAATCATCTCGGGTTTCAAACGCGACAGTTTTTCCCAGATGGTGAGTGTTTTTGGTGCATTCAACTCACTCAGCAGACGGTCTGCCCGATCATTTTCCACGGCGAGTTTGAACAGTGATACAACATCCTTGTGGGTCGAACGTAGCAGTGGATCCTCTGAATTGTGTATTTTCAGATACTCCTGGGTTACCGCATCCAGCACATCCAGATCAATTTTGCCCAATTCCGCCATTTTGCGTCCGAGCCGGCTCAGGGTCTGGTCATCCATGCCCTGCACCAGCGGCGCAGAAGCTTCCGGCCCCAGCGCAAAGATCAGGATCGCCGCCTTATCTTCACCGCTTAAGTGCGACTTTGCCTTCATACCGGATCCATCCATTCCCTCAGTACTTTATTGGCGCGATCCGGTTCCTGATAAATATTCTGTTTGACCTGCTCCATATTGGCCAGGCGAGCGTAAGCCTCGCTCGACATCTGGTTTGGAGAGGCCAGAGCCGGGCGTTTTTCGACTTCATCCTGGCTGGCGGATTCCTGCATGCGGGCGGCCAGCGGGCGCAGGACAAACCAGGCCAGCAGCAACAAGGCCAGTCCGGCCAGACTGTAGCGGGCTACCTGTAAGTAGAATACCCTGTTTTCAGACGACTGTAGCGCGCCTTCATCGGCGCTGCTGGAGATATCGATTAATGGCATGCTTTGCACGCTCACCGAGTCGCCGCGATCTTCATCATAGCCCATGGCCCGCTCAATCAGTTGCTGCAGGTTGGCCAGTTCCTCCTTGCTCCTGGGGGTGAATGTTTTCTCGCCCTTGTCATTGGTCGTGTAATGACCGCCAACGATGGTGGCCACGCTCAGTTTCTTGATGCTGCCGAAGGGGATAATGCGATGTTCCTGGGTGGTGCTGATTTCATAATTGTTCACATCTTCCATGCGCTTGGCCTTGTTCTTCGGCTGACTCGGCGCAGTCGCAGCGGCGCCCGGGTTTGCCGGGTTGGCACCCGGCGTATTGGAGGCCAGGCCCGGCACGCCGAGGGCGGCGCCGGTTGAGGATGTATGTTCTTCCGAAATGGATTTTCGGCTGCGCAAGACCTGCTCATCCGGATTATAACGGGTGTTGTTCTGCTCAATAAATTCGCGGTTGATGTCGGCGGATACGCGAACCACGGCCTGCCCCTGCCCGACGATCTGCTCCAGCATGCCGGCCAGACGTTGTTCCAGCCGCTGCTCCAGCTTGGTTCGGTACTCCTGCATGGTTTGCCCTTCACTCATCGGCGCTTCCTTTTCGTTGCTGGAGAGCAATGTGCCGGATGCATCCACGACGGTGACATCATTCATGTCCATCTCCGGCACGCTGGCTGCGACCAGATTCTGGATAGCTAACACGGATCGTTTCGGCAGGTGACGATTCCCCGCCACTTGCAACATGACAGAAGCCGTTGCTTTGCGATCACGTTCGGCAAAGGCGGATTCTTTTGCCATCACCAGCTGTACGCGTGCGGCTGTAATCTGGGGCATGACCTCAATCGTGCGGGCCAATTCGCCCTGCAGGGCGCGCTGCAGATTGACCTTGCGGGTAAAATCGCTGAGGCCGAACTCATCACTCTTGTCAAAGATCTCATAGCCGGTGCTGCCCGATGGCGTCATGCCCTCGCCAGCCAGCTTCAGGCGCACCTGATAGACCTGATCTTCCGGCACCATGACGGTGCCGCCGCCTTCCAGCCGATACGGGATATGTTCTTTCTGCAGCATCTCTACCACAGCAGCAGCATCTTTTTCCGCCATGCCGGCATAAACGGATCGATACGGTTTTTCAGATGACCACAGCACCAGACTGATAAACCCGACCAGCATCAGACTGGCGGCGGCAAACAACATCATCTTTCTGTATTTCACCAGTAGCTGGGGTAGCTGGATGGCGGCGCCCTGCCCATTAGCGCCGGATTCCTGCGCACTGGCCTCAATGGGGTTCTGGTTCATTGGCGACGGATTCATTTGCGCCTGCGTGTGCGGTGTTAAAGCATCGGCCATGTCGGTTTACCTCGTTTTAACATGAAAAAATCCATGCGCGTTAAAGTGATATCTCATCAGTCCGGCAGACGTCTAGGCCTGCATGCGCGAAATTTCGCGATACGCCTTAACCAGCTGGTTTCTGACGCCGAGCATCAACTGAAAAGACAGGTCTGCCTTTTTGATAGCCAGCAGGGTTTCAGATGTGTTCTTGCTTTCGCCGCTGGCCAGCGCCACGGCAGCTTTGCCGGCGGCCTTGGAGTCATGGTTGACCTGATTCACATAGGAACTGAGCAGGCTGGCGAAACTATCGGCGTCCGCGCCCGGCTTGTTGCCCTGCGCCAATGTGTTGCCGCTACTGATATTGCCGGGGGTCAGGCCTGCTGCTGATTGATAACCGTGTATGTTCATGCTGTTCTCCTCATATGCTTCTTATCAAAATGTTTATCAAACCGTTCGTTCACAGCGAATACCTATCGCAGCAGTTCCAGCGATTTCAGAAACATGCGTTTGGATGCTTCCATGGTGGTGACGTTGGCTTCAAAGCTGCGCGATGCGGCATTCATATCGACCATCTCCTCGACCGGATTGACATTGGGCATTTGAACCATCCCCCTGGCATTGGCATCCGGGTGCGAGGGGTCATAGACTTCGCGAAAGGGTTTTTTGTCCTGAACAATGGCAGCGGCCTTGACGGACAGCTGCGAGCCGGGCTGAAAGGCGCTGTTGAATACGCTGGAAAAAGGCTGTTGCGGGCTGATGGTCTCAAACACAACCTGACGGCGTCGGTAGGGGCCGCCCGCACGGGTATGGGTGGATTCGGCATTGGCAATATTTTCAGCAATCACATCCATCCGGGTGCGCTGGGCGGACATGCCGGCGGCACTGATATTCATGGAATTCAATAAGTCATTGGGCATTATCGGCTACCCTCCTTGATGGCATTCAATAATCCACCCAGTCGGCCCTTGATCAGCCGCATGGATAGTTCGTACATCAACTGGTTTTCACTCATGCGCGCCATTTCCTGCTGAATATCGACATCGTTACCATCCATTTTGTTCGAACTGCCCTGGTGCACCAGACTCGGAGCCAGGTGTGCGTCGCTATTGATATCGGCAAAGTGCATGGGGTTTGTGGTGGCCACGGTGTCCGTCTGGCCAATGCCTTGCTGTGCGGCCAGAAAATCGTCAAACGAACGATGATCCGCCTTGAAGTTGGGTGTGTCCGCATTGGCAATATTGCTGGTTAACACACCCTGCATTTTTTCTCTTGCTATCAGCGTAGCTTCAAGCCGCTGAAATCCGGCGCCTAACATCTCCATATCTTATGCTCCCGACCGGCGTTCCTTCGCGCGTATTGTGTCTTTCAGGTTGTGCCGTGTTCCGTGTCCCACGGCCACTGTTATAGAGCAAGCTCCATGCCAGACTCATATCCATGCAGTTTGTTGCGCAAGGTGCGAATACTGATACCCAGCAACTGGGCCGCTTCTGTACGGTTTCCCTGTACATGCACCAGTGTTTTTTCTATCAGGGTGCGCTCCATATCACGAATCGATACGCCGGCCTGAACGGCATCCGTTGCCGGTTCATCCTCTGTGTGCAGCGGGATGGTGGAATCCAGACATAGATGTTCGGGGCGAATGGGGTCATCGATCGCCATCAGAAAGGCCCTGTGCATGCAGTTTTCCAGCTCGCGTGCATTACCCGGCCATGGATAACGCTCCAGGCACGTGCATGCTTCCGGGCTGAGTTCCGGGGCAGGGCGCTGGTACATCCTGGCGAATGACTGTAAGAAATGTATGGCCAGCGGTAAGACGTCGCTGCTGCGATTTCTCAGAGGCGGCAGCTTGATGGTGACGACATTGAGCCGGTAATAGAGATCCTGTCGGAAGGCGCCCTCCTGAACGGCCTTGGCAATATCGCGGTTGCTGGTCGCAATGACGCGCACATCAACTTTTACCGGCTTGTGTCCACCGAGCCGGTCCACTTCACCCTCCTGCAATACGCGCAGCAGCTTGGCCTGCATATGCACCGGCATTTCAGTGATTTCATCGAGCAATAACGTGCCTGCGTGAGCCAGTTCAAACTTGCCGGGTCGGGCTGATGTGGCGCCGGTGAATGCGCCTTTTTCATGGCCGAATAATTCCGCTTCCAGTACGCCTTCCGGGATGGCAGCGCAGTTGATGGCAATAAAGTTCTCGTTTTTGCGATTGGAACAGGCATGTACATAGCGTGACAGACGCTCCTTGCCGGTGCCCGACTCTCCGACGACCAGTACGGAGGCCTTGCTGGGCGCAATCAGGGCGACCTGATTGAGCAGGCGGCGTGTTTCAATATCCTCGGTAATAAAGATATGTTGGGTATCTTTGGCTTTGGGTTGCTGGGAGCCGGCCTGTTTGGCCAGCGCGCTCTGGTGGCCGCTTTTGCGTATATATATTTCCAGCACATCATCGGGCACCGGCAACAGCCTGTAATCCATGGCGCCCATCTGCATCAGATCGGCTGCGCGCTCGCCCTGACCCAGGTTGGTGAGTACCACAATATTGGCCTGCGGGTCGGCCTTGAACAAACGCCGTACAATGGACGGAGATGTCACTGTGTCCCAGATAAAAATCAGGGCATCGGGGTTGATGTCCGTCTGCAAGCTGCTTTCGGGCAGCGCTTCTATATGGGTGTCCGGCAACAGCTTGCCCAGCTGTACGCGCAGTTCGGCTTCTTCCCGCTCGGGAAAACCCAGCATGCACACGCCGGATGGCGTTGTCTTCGCGTTGGCATCGTATGACGGACTCATGGATTTTCCCCCAGTAGTTTGGACGCCTGAAAATCGGCCAGCGCCAGTTTGGCCAGTGATGCGAACCGCCCGGCATCGTTCTTTGCTCCGGCCTGAGCTGCCAGTTTTTGCAGGCGTTCTGTGCCCTGTTTTACTTCACCGCTACGCAATTCACACACCCCCATATGATATTGCCACGAGGCATTGCGCTCACCTGCCGGTATTTGCAGAAAGAGCTTGCGCGCCTGCGTGAATTCTCCGGCCACAAACAGGTTGGCGGCTTGATGATGCAAACCCAGCCTGGCATCAGCGCCCTTGCTGTGACGGTACTGCGCCCATGCGTGGGCGGCATGATGGTATTCGGACAAGGTTTCGGCAATTTCAGCGTTTGTTTGCCAGTAACGGGCTCTGGACTCCACAGCCAGATCGTTGGCGCTGACCGATACCAGCGTTTGCCGCGCCAGTTCGGGCTGTTTGTTGGCCAGCTGTATGCGGGCGACGATGAGTAAGATTTCGGGCCGGTAAATGCTGAATTCGTGCCGGTTGAGCCAGCGCATGATCTTTTTCACGCCATCGGGATCGCGCCGGTCCATCCATAATCGGGCGCGCTCCATCATGATGCGCTGCCCCCGGATGCTCATCCGGTTTTCATTGTACAGGCGTTCCAGCATGCGCTGGGCATCATCAAACAACATCAGCATGCGCATCGCATGGGCCACGCCGAGCCGCAGCGCTTGTGATGTATGGCTGGCCGGACGCAGCTGGGGATAATGCCGCCAGATGGTAACCACCCTGAGCCATTGCTGCTGTTTAAGCAGGGCCGTGATATATGTGTTGAGCCAGCGAGCGCCTTCTGTTTTTGCGGCGTTGGCAATATGCTGATCCAGCGAGGCCCCGGCCCGGGCATAGGCTTCCAGCGCGGGGGGGGCGTGCCTGCTGCCGGTTTTCGAAGCAGTCGCCACCGGTGTAATGCGCGTCCACAGGCGAGCCATATCCAGCATGGCTTCATCTTCAATGTCCGAGAGTTGATTGTTGTCGGCGATCTTTTTGAGTGCAACCAGTACGGGCAACAGTTTGTCTCGCTGCGTTTCATGCCTGAATTCCAGCATCATCTTGCGCATAAATGCCTTGCGGCCAATCGTTGTTTCCGCCTGCTGTCTGGACAGGCGGCTGTATTCCTGGATAGCCGCCGGGATGGTGTTTTTCTGGCGGGCATGGAGATTGGCCCGAATCAGCCGTACCAGCGCGGCCTGCGGTTTGTCGCTGTGCTGACGGATAAATGCATTGGCCAGTTGCAAGGCCTGTTTATATTGCTCATGGCGATCGAGCAAGTCGATGTATGTAGCAAATAATTCCGCTTCACTGGTGATCACCTGCGGCCATGTGCGATACACCGCCCGGAGGGTTTTGAAGGCGGCATCCGAGCGGGACTCGCCCTGATCCACAATGGCCATCCAGGCCATGCCGATGGCCTGTTCGCGACTGTTGCTGCGGACTTTCAGGCCGTATTGAAGCAGATCGCTTCTGGCATAGGCATAGTTTTTTATTTTTATATGTATGCGGGCCATCAACAGCCATGCACGGCGCAGATTTTCGGCCAGCTGATCCTGCGCGATGATTTCTCGCGCTGCTGTGATTGCCGCCTTGTTTTGGCCGGACTGCCATAACAGCCATGCTTTTTTCCATCTGAATTCTGGCGCATCCGGGCTGTCCGGGAACTCGTTAATGGCGGTTTCCAGCGCCTGTACGGCCGTATCAACACCCTGAAAATGTCGGTATGTCGTACGCATTGTTTCGGCGCGGGCTATCGTGGACAGCAGCGTCTGACGCTCTGCGGCCGTCAGGGTGGCATGTTTGAGCGCCCTTTGTGCTGTAATGACAGCCCGTTCAGGGTTTCCATTATGCAGGAATGCGACGGCAGCATCGACGTTTCCACTGGCTTGCCCCAGCGCTGTGGCTGGCAGGGCGGCCAACAGGGCCAGGGCGAATAAAAAACGCAACATGCCCAGTAATCGCAAGATTCATGCCGAAGTAAGCCGTGTGGCATGGCAGCCGTAATGGCTGCCTGTGGGGTTGGGCTGAACGAAGTGCTGTCCTGCTTGCCGCCTCCCGGCGGCAGGACTATCAATCGATGGGTTGCAAGCCCTTTTTCTTTATTTTTTCTACCAGCGTGGTTCTGTTCATCGCCAAAAAATTGGCGGCGCGGTTCTTGTTCCAGTCGAAGCGTTGCAGGGCGGACAGAATCAGGTGGCTTTCAAACTCATCGACGGTGGCTTTCAGATCAATATTGGCGGCCGACTGCACGTCCATCTGAAAGCTTTGCAATACCCGGTCTTTATCGCTAAGCATGCGGCTCGGCAGATCTTCCAGCTCGATAACGCCTTCCCGTTTCAACGTAGTAACGC
This sequence comes from uncultured Zetaproteobacteria bacterium, assembly GCA_964638265.1. Lineage (GTDB taxonomy): Bacteria > Pseudomonadota > Zetaproteobacteria > Mariprofundales > Mariprofundaceae > Mariprofundus. The sequence continues at coordinate 4,403 of CAZXAI010000004.1, read as the reverse complement.
GTTCGATCAGGTTTTGCAGTTCGCGCACATTGCCGGGCCATGCGTAGCTCAGAACGGCGCGCTTCACATCGTCGGACAGGCCGGAAACATTGGCGTTTTTTTCTGCATTGAAGTGATTGAGGAAGTGGTCGGCCAGTAAAAATATATCTTCGCCGCGCTCTCGCAGCGGCGGAATATGCAATGGAATGACATTGAGGCGATAGTAGAGGTCTTCGCGGAATCGACCGGCCTCGATCTCCGCCTCCAGGTCGCGGTGGGTGGCGGCAACCACGCGCACATCGACCTGGATGCTTTGCTGGCTGCCGACCGGCTCAAAACAGCGCTCCTGCAGCACGCGCAGTAATTTTACCTGCAACTTGGGGCTCATGTCGCCAATTTCATCCAGGAAGATGGTGCCGCCATTGGCAATCTCAAAACGACCGGGACGCGCCCGGATGGCGCCTGTAAACGCGCCTTTAACATGGCCGAACAATTCGGATTCCAGCAGATCTTCAGGGATCGCGCCGCAATTGATGGATACCATTGCCTTGCCGGCCCGGCTGCCGGTTTTATGCAGCGCTTTGGCCAGCACTTCCTTGCCGCAGCCGGATTCACCGGAGATGAGCACGGTGCTGTCCGAGTTGGCCAGCAGCTTGATGGTTTCCTTTAATTTGCGTATGGAATCACAATGGCCGATCAGACCGGCCGGATCCTGATCGCGAACCTGCTCACGCAGGGAGATATTGTCCTTTCTCAGTTGGCGGGTTTTCATTAACTCGTCAATGCGTACCAGCATTTCATCAATATCAAAGGGTTTCTTCAGAAAATCATTGGCGCCCAGGCGGACTGCATCCACGGCGGTATCGACTTCGGCATAACCGGTCATAATAATAATGCCCATGTCCGGATCGATTTGGCGAAATTCGCGCATCAGGTCGATGCCATTGCCGTCGGGCAGGCGCACATCGAGCATTGTCAGGTCAAATTTACCCAGCGACATGGCTTCGCGCGCACGCGTGGCGTTGGCTGCGCTGGTGACATGGAACCCGGCTGATTCCAGTGACTCCTGCAGGATCAGGCGAAAATCTTCATTATCTTCAACCAGCAGGATGAATGCGGATTGCTTCACGGACTGATTCCCCCTCTTGATGTATCTGGTTCCACCCGGGAGCCAGAGCATATATCATATAAAGTCAAAATAATGACATGTTTGGCGTTGAGCGCAAGTTTTTATGTTTGCCCGCGCGCCATGCCGTCGCGACAGGGCAATGAATCACAGGAATTATCATAGCGTGTTAAGGCTTTATTCATTGCGTATCGCGTACTGTGTTGCGGCGCAAGGCGTTGTCCGGTGGCTCGGGGGCTGCGCCTTGGGCTGACAGGTTCGGGGCGGTTTTGACGCCGGATAAACCTAAAGTCTCCCCGATTTTGACCGATAGACTTATCTGAACAGGTATCTGCCTGTCTTGAACTGGCAGTGTGATAGAGGTGTAATGATGGCGATTAGCGTGCAACCGGTCGATGGACTGATCAACAGACTGCTTCAACAGAACAGCAGGCCCTCCTCTGCGGCCGGTCGGCGCGCGGATAGTCAGATGCATGCGACGCAGGATCAGGTCAGTATCTCTGCCCAGGCGCAATCGCAACAGGATGCGCTGCCAGCTGCTGCCGAGCAGCAGAACAGGTCGGGCGGGAAGGCGTTGGAATCACACTTGCTTAAGCTGTATAAGATGAATGATTCCTCTGGAGTATAAACGTGACCCGAACCAGGCTGTTGCTGGCTGAAGATGATGAGGCGCTGGCCTCTTTGCTGGAAGAGTATCTGCTGGAGGCGGAATATGATGTCGTTGTGCATCATTGCGGCGATACAGCAATCCAGGCTGTGTCCCAGTCGCATTTTGATCTGGTGCTCAGCGATATTGTGATGCCGGGGGCGGATGGACTGGCTTTGCTGGATTATATTCGTGAACATGAACTCGATACGCTGGTGCTGTTGATGACCGGCTACTCCGGTATCGAGAATGCCCTGCATGCAGTCGAGCAGGGAGCCTATGACTTTGTCAGCAAGCCATTCCAGTTGCCTGAAATTCGGGTGCGCCTGGACAATGCAGCACGTTATCAGCGCTTGATGCGCCGGTTCAGGAAACTGGACGTGGATACGCCCGATGTGCTTGAATCCAGGCAACCCGGAGGCCTGATGGTGGTCAGAGCTTACGGGCAAAATGCTGCGGGTGGTTATTGATGCTACAGTTGTTAATTATAGAGGATCAGCCGGCAGTTCGCGAAGTGGTGGCCGAGATCGCCAGCGAACTGGATGAGAATGTGGATATTACACAGGTGGCCAGCCTGAAAGAGGCGCGGCCGCTGCTGGGTTCCTGTCACTGGCACGGTTTGATTACGGACATGAGTCTGGGTGATGGCAATGCGCTGGAATTTTTTACGGCGCTGGTGGAAGATGGTCTGACGATGCCGCCCACTATTTTGATGAGCGGCTTTTTGACCTCGGCCAGAATGGCTCAGGCGCTGGAACTGGGTGTTGATCACGTGTTGTCCAAGCCGTTTGCTCCCAATGTGCTGCTTGATTGCCTGAATAAAATGTTATGTGTCGATAGTGCTGATGCCGTCAACAGCGAACAGTCAAAACGGAAGATGCGCCCCTCTGACCGATTGTTGCCGGAAATGTTTGAAATGGACAGGCGGCTGGGGTTGATCTATCGCATGTTTGATGAGATGCCGGCGGAGCGGGATGTGTCGGCGGTATGTGGTCGAGCACTCAACCTGGCGATGGAGGTAGTGCATGCGCATGCCGGATACCTGGCTCTGTTTGAGCGCAAGCATGAGCAACTGGTGCTGGTGGCATCGGAAGGCATGGAAGGGGCGGGAGCATCATGCAATCTGGCAGAAACAGCGTTCTACCCGTTGATTGACGGCGATGAAGAACTGCTGCAGTCCTCGTCCGATCGTATGAACCAGGTCTGCTGGCCGGGCATGGAAGAAAGTAGTTTTATAGCCGTGCCCGTGCGTTTGCAGGGCGTGGCTATGGGCGTGCTGTGCCTGATGCGGCCAGATAGCGAAATCCCCCTCAAGAGTGAAACCCGTCAAATGCTGGGTCTGCTGGTCAAAAAGCTGGATACCCTGCTGGATAACCGGGCCGTGCACGCAGCCCTGGCCGCCAATATGCGCGAGACCCTGATTGCACTGGTGCGCTCGCTGGAGGCGCGCGACCGCTATACGCGCGACCACTCGGCCAGGGTCGGTGAGCTGTCGGCTATTTTAGCTGCGGATCTCGGCCTGGATCAGGATCATGTCGATTTGATCCGTACCGGCGGCTTATTGCATGATATTGGCAAATGCGGCATTCCCGATGCTGTGCTGCTGAAGCCCGGTCGCTATACGGATCATGAATTCGCCATTATGAAGGCGCATCCGGCCATCGGCGATAATATCCTGTCCAATATGGATACCATGGGCCGCGAACGTTTGATGCTGCGTCATCATCATGAACGATATGATGGATTCGGTTATCCGGACAAGCTGGCCGGAGAGTATATTCCCTTCGATGCCCGCATTGTTTGTGTCGCCGATGCCATTGATGCGATGACCACGCATCGGGTTTACCGTATGGCAAGGCCGCTGTCGTTTTGTCTGGAGCAGCTGAAAGGCAATTCTGGCACGCAATTTGATCCCCAGGTGACAGAGGTGGCTATCGCCGCGATTGAGCGGGGCGTGGTCAGGACTCAGGCAGAAGGAAAAAACAATAACCTCAATGATGGGGTGATGCCTTTGTCCGCCCTGATTTCTGTGAAGACCGAGGTGCGTAATTATGCATGAAGTAGAGAAGGATCATGGCCGGCAGGATTTCCGGATTGATGATGTTATCCCTGTGAGCGACAAAAAATTGACTGCGCAGGAGTTTGACGTGTGCAAAGGCAAGGTGGGTATTCGCTCCAGGCAGAATAGCATGTTGCAGCAAATGGTGGGCCGGGATATTTTTGCCAATAGTGCGAATGAAGGCGCCAACCCGGACATGACGCAGGCGCTGGAAGCGCTGGATGCCAAGCTGAATTATCTGATCGGGGTTAATATGCTCAATGATGCCAGTCATGGCGATATGCAGGAGCGTCCGGTCAACCTGAGTTTAACGGGGATCAGCTTTACCACCAGTCAGGCCTATCAGGTGGGTGACAGCACGCATATCAATCTGATGTTGCCTTCGTTCCCGCCATCTATTCTGGAACTGGTAGGTACGATTGTGCGCGTTTCCTCAGTCGATGACAAACGCTGTAAAATCGGTGTGAAATTCTATTTCCGCAGTGATGATGAAGAGGATACCATCGCCAAATATGTCTATCGTCGCCATCGCGAAACGATTCGAGCCTGTAAAAAAAGAGATGTGCAATCCGCGTGACGGCACTGCCCTGATT
>CAZXAI010000003.1:0-29031 GCA_964638265.1 uncultured Zetaproteobacteria bacterium | reverse complement strand
ATCAATCTTCAGATTGCTTACGCTACCCATGTGTTCCCCTCCGGTTTGTGTGTTTGAAAAGTATCGTCATGAACGATGTCAATAAATTTGCAGGCGCACACTAGCCGAATTGCCCCGAAAAAGCGACCCTGAAATTGATTTTTGTGATTATGCTTTGTTTTTCAGCAGTTCAGCTTTTCAGATGAAGTTTCAGTGATGCGTGAATAGCAGGCTGGCAGGCGGCCAGAACGGGTGAAGAAAGTGCGCTGCACGGAAACAGGGGGGCATGGTCGAAGTTGCCGACCATGCAGCCGGCTTCGCTGGCCAACAGGCTGCCGGCGGCAAAGTCCCAAATTTTCTCACCGCCATGGATAATGAACTGGCCGCGCCCTGCAGCCAGCCAGGCCCATTCCAGCGCGCAGGAACCGATATTGCGCTGGCTGCGATAGACCGGTTGGGTTGCCAGTGCGGCGGCCAGTGCTGGATCGAGCCGCTTGAAATCGATGAAACCGACTGCATTGGCCACCTGTGCCAGCCGGGATGCGACAATCGCCCGGGTATTCAAATATGCGCCGTGTCCGCGTATGGCGGTGAATGTTTCGCCGCGCACCGGGTCGTGAATACAGGCCAGCGTGACCATGCCGTTTTCAATCAGGGCCAGCGAAATGGCAAAGCCGGGGAAATGAGCCATGAAATTGCTGGTGCCATCGAGCGGATCCAGGCACCAGTATTGCGCATGATTCTGTTGCAGGCAGTGCAGCTGTTCGGCTTCAGTCATTTCCTCGCCGAGAAAGGCGATGTTGGCATCCAGTGTTTTCAAACCATGCTGAATAAACTGCTGACTGGCCAGATCAGTCTCCGTTACGATGGAGCCGTCTGTTTTGGTTGAGGATTGCACCGAAGCATCAAAGGCGGGCAGGATGATGTCCTTGCCGGCCTGTTCGAGAATGGCCTCGATGGCGCTCAGGGTTGTGGTTAAATCTTTCATGGCCGCCATGCTTCATGACCAGGTGATTGAAGTACATGTTGAGTTATTGCTTGCGTTTGGTATGTTTCCTCTTCGCCCTCCGGCTGACAACGGGCCTGTGCAGGGACGCGCGGCATGGTCGGCGGAGCCTGGTCAGCAATTACATTAACATGAAACAAACAACGCGCCTGCATGATTTTTTCCACCCCGTGGTACTGTTTCATACCATGGGGTGGAAAAAATCCATGCGCGTTAACTCAAGGCAGGCCTGCATCAATGATATTCGGTAACGCTGAAAAGATTTTACCCGGCGGTGAAACGCTGGTTCGTGTGGACGGGTCAGCTGTGCTGGTGGCCAATGCGGTGCCCGGTGATGAACTGACGATTCAGATACAAGCCAAACGGCGCGGCGTACGGCGCGGCAAGATTATAGCAGTGCTGGCTGCATCGACTGAACGTGTGCGCCCGCCTTGTCCGGTAGCCGATGTCTGTGGCGGTTGCGCATTGCAGTTTATCTCGAAAGCACATCAGGCGGTGGTGAAATCGGACTGGGTGAGCAATGCATTCAAGCCGTTGAGTACGACTGCCACCCGGTGGACGCCGGTTTGTGTGCATGCGGGGCGCTATCGCCGTCGGGTGCGCTGGTTTGTCGGGTCTGATGAGCAGGGCGAATTCCTGGGCTTTTATGTCCCGGCCAGCCACAGGCCAGTCCGCCACGCAGCCTGCATGATGACGACGCCTGCCCTGAATGCACTCAGGCAATGGGTCGAAGCGCATGTGAGTCTGTCGGATATCAATAGTGTTCAGGCCGTACAATTGAGCGATGGCATCCATATTGTGCTGGAAACCGATAGCCGCCCGGCAAATATTCAGTTTGATCAAATGGAGGAACTGCCATTGCAATGGTGGTGGCGTGATGCGCAGCGCATTACGCGGCCCTTGCAGAAACCGGCGCAACACTTTCACGATATGCTGCCAGCCGGGCAGACCGATATTCCCCTGATGGTCGGGCCGGATGATTTTGTGCAGGGGCAGGCCGAGGGTAATCGGGAGCTCATCGAACAAATTCAGGCATGGGCGGGCCCTGTCAGCAGAATTGCCGACCTGTTTTGCGGTATTGGTAATTTATCGCTGCCGCTGGCTGCGGCTACCGGCGCACAGGTGTTTGGTGCGGAATTGAATGCGGCCAGTGTGCGGGCGGTTTCGCGCAATGCCAGGGCGCTTGGCATTGCCGGCGCTTTTGTCGAGGCTAATTTGTTCGAGTTATTCGATCTGGAGCCGTATATCGGCGCGGATGTGCTGATTCTCGATCCGCCGCGCCGGGGCGCCAAACGTGTGTGTGGCCTGATATCACGATTATTGCCGAAAAAAATCATCATGATTTCCTGCGATGCAGCCGCCGGTGCGCGTGACGGGGCGCTGTTGCAACAGCAGGGGTATCGACTCAGGGCATTGCGGGCGCTGGATTTGTTTCCGGGGGCAGGGCATGTGGAAGCGATGAGTTTATGGGAGCCGGATTGAAGCGATTGCTTGTCGTGGCGCTGCTTGCATTGCTGTTTGGCTGTCAGGCCAAACAGCAGGAGGCGGGGCTGTTGCGCGTTGGTATGGCGCAGATGCCGATTACGCTCGATCCGCGTTTTGCCACCGATGCGGCCTCGGTGCGGGTGCAGGCATTCATGCATCGCGGTCTGATTAAACTGGATGACCATTTCAATGTGCAGGGCGATGTGGCCGCGCGCTGGGAACAGCCGGAGCCACTGGTCTGGCGCTTTTATCTCAAGCCCGGCATTCGTTTTTCCGATGGCGCGGCACTGCGTGCAGCTGATGTGGTCGCTACATTGTCAGCCGTGCTGGATGCCCGGCTGTCCAGTCCGCTGAAAGCGAGCTTCGCTGCCATTGCTGCGGTGCAGGCGGAGGGGGATCGGATTGTCGTGATTCATCTGAAGAAACCGGACGCATCGCTGCTGACGCGTTTGAATCTGGGTATTCTGCCGGCAAGACTGGCGTATGCCGCGCATCAGGCCCGACAGAGCATTGGCTGCGGGCCGTTTCAGCTCAGGTCATGGACAGCAGGCGCGCTGACCATTGAGCGCATCGATCATGGGTATCGCACCGGCGTCAACGCGATTCGGTTTTCCAGTGTCAAAGATCCGGTTACCCGCATCCTGAAACTGAGGCGCGGGGAACTGGATTTTGTGCAGAATGATCTGCCGCCGCATTTGCTTTCCTATATTCGGGAACAGCCGCAGCTGACGATGCAAACGCGCCCGTCCACCACATTTGCCTATATCGGGCTGAATTTACAGGACGACGTGTTGAAAGACGTGCGCGTGCGTTGGGCGCTGGCGCTGGCGCTGGATCGAAACAAGCTGAAACAAGCGCTGTTTGCCGATCTGCCGCAACTGGCTGAAACGGTGCTGACACCGGGTCACTGGGCATCTGCCCGTTTGACAGCGATACCGTTTGATTTGCACAGGGCTGAAACATTACTGGATGACGCAGGTTTTCCGCGTGGCAAGGACGGGATTCGTTTCAGCATCAATTACCGAACCAGCACCGACCCGACCCGCTTGAGGCTGACCACGGCCATTGCCGCTATGTGGGAGAAGCTGGGCGTTCACGTGTCGATTGAGTCGCTGGAATGGGGCGGCTTTTACGCCCGCATCAAGCGCGGTGATTTTCAGGTCTTTTCGCTGGCCTGGGTGGGTATTGCCGATCCGGATATTTATCGCTGGATTCTGCATTCCTCCATGTGGCCGCCCAATGGCGCCAATCGGGGCCGTTATAGTAATCGGCAAGTCGATAGCTGGCTGGATGAGGCTGCGGCAGCCGCTACTCAGGCAGAACGCAAGGCCTTGTATGTGCAGGTAGAGCGGCAGATGCTGGGTGATATGGTGTATATTCCGCTCTGGTACGATCCGGTCATTGCGGTTTCCGGCCCGCGCATTGCAGGGTTCCAGCCGAAAGCCGATGGCAGCCTGCTGGGTCTGATGGCAGTCACCTTTACAAAATAATCACAGGAGGCGTGACGTTCCGTTTGCCTCATGTTGCGCTGAACAGTTATCAGTTTGATATGGTAGCTGTTAAGCTTCGCCCATGTCGAACACGTCCGAATCACTCATCTCCCGTATTGTAACCGATCTGGCGCCGCTCAAAGGCGTGCGGGTGATTGCCGCCATGAGCGGCGGGGTGGATTCATCGGTGATGGCGGTGCTGCTCAAAGAGGCCGGGCTGGATGTGGTCGGTGTCTTTCTCAATGTCTGGGATTATTCGCGCGATGAGGTGAGTAGTCACGGCTCCTGCTGTTCGCTGGAAGATTCCTATGATGCGCGCCGGGTGGCCGATGCCATTGGTATTCCGTTTTATGCCATGGATATGCGCCAGGAGTTCCGGCGCAATGTGATTGATCCGTTTGTGGCCGATTACGAATCCGGGCGTACGCCCAATCCATGTGAACGCTGTAATCGATTCGTGAAATTCGGTGCCTTGCTCGATGCGGCTGATCAGCTGGAAGCGCAATATGTGGCCACCGGCCATTATGTGCAGCGCCGGGACGGCCCCGACGGTATCCATTTATTCAAGGGCAACGATTGCAAAAAGGATCAAAGCTATTTTCTGGCCACGACCAGCAGAAAGCAGGCCGAGCGCATTCTGTTTCCGGTTGGCGGGCTGGAAAAGAATGATACGCGCATGCTGGCCCGTTATTTCAAACTGGCGACAGCAGAAAAACACGAAAGTCAGGATATCTGCTTTATTCCGACCGGTGATCGCATTGCATTTCTCAAGCGTGAGGGTGCGACTGCCGGATTTCGGGCCGGAGATATTGTTGATACCGGCGGTCAGTATTTAGGCAAACATCCGGGCATTGCCCATTACACACTCGGCCAGCGCAAAGGGCTGGGTTTACCCAACGGGCCGTGGCATGTGGTGGGGCTGGATGGCGTGACTGCCCGCGTCGTGGTGGCGCATCCCGAGGATGCATTGATTTCAGAGGTGGATGTGGCCGATGTGGTGTGGATTCGCCAGCCGGGTGAGGGCGAGGTCATCACGGCCAAGGTGCGCTACCAGATGCAGCCTGCACAGTGCAGCATGGCATCAGATAACGGCTCCATTCACCTGGTATTCGATCAGGCGCAAAAGCCGACTGCGCCGGGGCAGGTGGCGGCATTTTATGCCGGCGATGAACTATTAGGCGGCGGCGTCGTCAGCCAGTCCAGCTGAAGCATCAGGCCAGGACGTCAATTTTCGTCGTTTCCGGTTTATGGGTGATCGGGTTGCTTGGGCGCTGTTGTTCAATCACCTCGTTGTCGACCACTTTTTCAGCCGCCTCATTGTCCGCTACCTGCTGTATAGCCGCCGGTGCATTGTTTGCGGCCGGTGCGTTGCTCAGGCTATCCCCGGCCATTTCCCGCGCCTGAGCCGAAACCTGAACGGTATCGGTGGCTTTTTTTGATTGTTCGGCATTTTGAATATGCTGCTGCTGGGACTGGTTGGTGTAGCTTAAATCAGTAATAGCGGCCGGTGTGGCAGTTGGCATAATAATCATGGTTTTCTCCTGTGGTTTTAATCGTTTATCTGACGTCCTGCCAGAATGTATCTTGATTAATAACGGAGGAATCCATGTGCCACCGATCACCCTGACGCAATGTTAAACAGGCGATGTATGCATTAGTATCGCCTCCCGGCCAGGAGACTTTAGTTTTTTTTGTGTTCTGATGAAGATACTTTGGCATGCCGGTTGCTCAATTACATGCATATGCCACAGTCAGAGGTGATGATGAAGCCAGCAGCACAACAATTTTATATCCAGACACGCCAGTTCAGTGCTTGATCCCGAAAACTGGGATGATTTTCGTGCCCAGAGTCATCGCATGCTCGATGATATGGTGGATTATCTGCAACATATTCGCGAGCGACCGGTCTGGCAGTTGGCGGATGAAGATGTGCGGCAGCGCTTTCAAGCACCCTTGCCGGCCAGTGCAACATCATTGCATGCGCTACATGAGGCGTTTATGCAGGATATACTCCCCTATGCCGTAGGTAACGCGCATCCCGGTTTTATGGGCTGGGTGCATGGCGGTGGTACGCCGGTCGGCATGGTGGCGGAAATGCTGGCCGCCGGCTTGAATGCCAACCTGGGCGGACGCAACCAGATTCCGGTTGAAGTGGAACGACAGGTTATCCGCTGGATGCGTGATTTGTTTGACTTTCCCGAGCATGCCAGTGGCATCCTGACAACGGGCACCTCCGCCGCGACAGTGATCGCCCTGATCACTGCGCGCAATGCCGCACTGGGCGATAGCGCCGCGCTGCATGGTCTGGTCGGGCATGCACCGCGTTTATTGGCTTATGCTTCCAGTGAAGTGCATGGTTGTATCGGCAGAGCCTTGAGCATGATCGGCCTGGGCCATGAATCGTTGCGCCGGATATCCTGCAACCAGGCCTGTCAAATTGATCTGGATGCACTGCGCCATCAAATCCAGGCAGACCGTGCGGCAGGCTTTCGCCCCTGGCTGATTGTTGGCAGTGCCGGTAGTGTGAATACGGGCGCGATTGATGATCTGGACGGGCTGGCTTCGATGGCTGACGAGGCTGGTGCATGGTTCCATGTCGATGGCGCTTTTGGTGCACTGGCCATGCTGGCCGCAGATATCGCGCCGCGCCTGCGTGGCATCACACGGGCTGATTCGCTGGCATTGGATTTTCATAAGTGGGGGCAGGTGCCTTATGATGCAGGCATGGTGCTGATTCGTGACGGGGATCAACACCGCCATAGCTTTGCTGCAGCCAACAGTTATCTGCAACGCGAACAGGATGGGCTGGCGGGTGATTCACCGTGGCCATGTGACTATGGTATTGATTTATCGCGCGGTTTTCGCGCCCTGAAAGTGTGGTTTACGTTGAAGGCGTATGGCAGCGATAAAATGGGGGCGATGATCTCGCACTGCTGTGAACTGGCGGCATTTCTGGCCCGGCAGGTGATGGCGATGCCGGAGATGGAGGTGATGGCGGCGGTATCCTTAAATATCGTCTGCTTTCGCTACTGTGGGGACAGGCGTTTGTCCCCCGGGCAATACGACGCTATCAACCGTGCCATGGTGCGCCATATTCAGATGTCCGGCCTGGCCGCGCCGTCTGTGACCACGTTGCATGGTCGGGCTGTGATCCGGGTTGCCATTGTGAACCATCGAACCGGACAGCATGATATTGACCAGTTGCTGGTTGCGACGCGGGATGCCGTGCACGCTTGCCGGTGACGGGCTCTGTCCGTATCAGAAAATCAGGAGCATTGCATGAGTAAATTCGAAGCAGAAACGGCCAATAACATGACCCGGCCCGAGCATCCATTGATTGGTTTGGCCAGTCTGGCGACGCAGGCATTCAGAGGTATTGATTTGACGCCCGTTGTGCAGCAACTGGCAGAGCGCATTCAAAATCAGCCGGATGATGCAGCCGCGCACATGGACTTGGCGACGGTCAGCTTCCTGTCCCACGCCCCCGATGCCGCATTGCAATGGCAGCGGCAAGCCATGGCCATGCAAGCGCGCTATAGTCTCTGCTCCGCACCGCTTGAGCCTGAGCTGCGGATGCTGGGTTTTATGGGGGCAGGGGGCTTGATGGATAACTTGCCGCTGGAGTTTCTGCTGGCAGATTCTGCCATTGCAATGGATCTGCACTATATGCAGGCCGGAGACAGTATGCCTCAGGATCTGACAGATTATGACCTGTTGTTTATTGCGGTGGGTGAATCCGATCATAATACGCCACTGTTACGCGAGCTGGCACAGCAGTTGCGTGATTGCCCGACGCCGTTGATCAACCGGCCTGAATATATCATGCAGACCACCCGTGAAGCTGCTGCAGCGGCGCTGCACGGTGTGGCAGGCATTGATATGCCCATGTCTGTGCGCCTGAGCCGGACAGCGCTGGGGCGGCTGGATCAACCGGGTCAGCTGGCCCGATACTTGCCCGAACAGGATTTCCCGATCATCGTCCGTCCGGTCGCATCGCATGGCGGACAGGGCTTGATGCGGCTCGACGGGGCGGCGGATATCGCCCCTTACCTGGGCGCACAGGCGGAGGAGATGTTTTATATTTCCCGTTTTGTGAATTACGCATCTGCCGATGGCCAGTTTAGAAAATATCGTATTGTGTTGATCGAAGGCCAGCCCTTTGTGTGTCATCTGGCCATTTCCTCACACTGGCTGGTGCATTATCTCAATGCCGATATGACCGGCAATGCCGATAAGTGCGCGGAAGAAGCCGATTGCATGGCGCACTTTGAGCATGGCTTTGCGCGCCGGCACCAGCAGGCATTTGCCGCCATGTATGAACGCATGGGGTTGGAATACCTGATTATTGATTGCGCCGAGACCCATGATGGCCGATTGCTGGTATTTGAAGTGGATACCAGCGCCATTGTGCATGCCATGGATTCAGTCTCGCTGTTTCCCTATAAGCGGCCTCAAATGCATAAAATATTCCGTGCTTTTCAACGCATGCTGGCGCGCAGAGCCGCCGTTTGAGTGTATTGCCCGCCACAGCGCAACTGCTGACCCAGGGGGAGGATGCACGCCTGGGTCTGGATCCACATAGCGGCGCCAATCATTATCTATGCCGCCCATTCCCCGATCCGGATTTATTGATGCTGGGCTCATCCACCGCCAGCACCATTTCGCAACATGGTTTTGATATTGCCGATCAGATGCGCAACCAGATGGCCGAAGCCTGTCGTCATCGCGCGCCGGCACTGGTTTATCAGGCCTGTGCCGATCGTATTTGTGAGGAGCTGCGCCGTTACCTGCATCTGGATGCGAACACAGCGATTGAACTGACTGAATCGGGTACCGATGCGCACAGGCTTGCTGTTCACAGGATATATCACCCTGACCATCAGCAGCCGCTGCGCGTATTGATGGTGGCGGCGTCTGAAACGGGCAGCGGGGTGCCGGATGCGCTCTGTTCTACAGGTGACGCTGCGCCGGCTGGCCGCATAGCTTGCAGTGAAATTGCCATTCGCGATGCGGATGCCATGCCATTGCCGGCAGCGACAATCGATGCTGCTGTGCTGGCTCTGGCCGGGCAGGCGATACGGCGCGGTGAACAGCTGTTGCTGGTGATGGTCGATCAATCCAAGAGTGGTTGTATTGCGCCATCCTTATCCTGCGGGCTGGCGTTGCGCCAGCGCTATCCGGATCAGGTTCATCTGTTGCTGGATGCCTGCCAGTTTCGTATTTCGCACCGAACCCTGAATCATTATCTGACACACGGCATCATGGTCGCCATGACCGGCTCCAAATTTCTTGCCGGCCCCAGCTTTTCAGCCGCCCTGCTGCGGCCTGATTGCGCAGCGGTGCATATGGGGACGCCGAATCCGGGTTTGCTGATTCGCTGGCAGGTTGCACTGGCATCACTGCAGAGCCTGTCCAAACTGGAGCATCGGGATATTCGCGCGTTTTTACACATATGCGCCCATACGATTCGGCAACGGCTGATACAGGATCCGGCCTTTGAGCTGCTGGCAACCCCGGACATGCTCCGAGCGCCGGTCAGGCACGAGACTGACGAGGGCGCCGTATGGGATGATCTGCCCACCATATTTCCATTCCGACTGCGCCGGCATCGCCCCAGCGCCTGTCTCAGCTATGAGGATTGCATGCGTATATATCGGCAGTTGCAGCAGGGTGATGCGCCGCGCGTGCAGCTGGGGCGCCCGATCCATGCCGGGCTGGATTCAAATGGCGTGCCGATCGGAGCATTACGGCTGTGCATCAGTGCTCCGATCATTGTAGATGGCATCGAGCAGCAGGGCGCAGTGATAAACCGGATCATGCAGGCGCTGGATTGTGTTGCAGTGCTGCTTGATTCATAAGGCGGTGTTTATAATCTGGTTTTGATCAGGGTGGCGATTTCCGTATGGCTTAGTGCGACCGGGTTGGTGTGTATGCTGCCGGGGCTGGCATGGGCAATCAGTCTGGTAATATCACGGTCGCGAACGCCGTAAGCAGACAGTAGCGGCATGTCAAACCGGCTTGTCCATGCCTGTAGCAAATTCAGCAGGAAATCTCTGGCCGCTGTATCGTCCAGGTGCTTGTCTGCAGACAGGATACGGCCTGCTTCGGCGTATTTGAATAGCCCGATATTTTCAGGTTCTCGGCTGAGCATGGCCTCGATATTCAGCTGCGTGGCCGCAAATAACAGGCTGCCGCATACTTCGCCGTGCGGCATGGGGAAATACGCCCCGATCGGTGAGGCCAGTGCGTGTACGCTGCCGAGTCCGGCATTGGCCAGTGTCAGTCCGGATATGGATGAGGCATAAAGCATATCGGCTCTGGCTTCGAGATGATCGCCCTGCTCGACCGCCAGCGGCAGCGAGCGGGCGATCCGCTCAAGGCCGCTGATGGCCAGTGCATCGGTTATCGGGCTGGCATTTTTTGAAACATAGGATTCCAGTAACTGGGTCAATGCATCCATGCCGCAGGCGGCGGTGACGCGGGCGGGGCAGGACAGGGTCAGTTCGGGGTCGAGAATGATGTGCCTGGCTACCAGTTGTTCATGGCGGAATGATTTTTTGTATCCATGCTCGCCGATGACCGAGAGTACGGCATTCTTGCTGGTCTCGCCGCCGGTGCCGGCGGTGGTGGGCAGGGCGATGAATGGGGTGGAGGGGCCTGCGTATGATTTGCCTTTACCGACGCCTTCCAGATAATCCATGACCGAATCGCCGCCGGGCAATAATCCGGCTATGGCCTTGGCGGCATCCATCGGACTGCCGCCGCCAATGGCGACCACGCAATCGGGTAATGCGCCGGCCATGGCAGCCACGGTCTGATCCACCAGTTGCGGCGCAGGCTCGCCGCATACCCGGACGCGATGTACATCGAAATCAGCGTGGAGTTGTTCCAGTAACTGTGCGCACAACGGCGAGGCATCAAACGATGCGCCACCGGTAACCAGCAATAAGCGCCGACCAAAGCCCCGGGCAATGGCGCTCAGCTGGCTGCGTTTGCCGGCGCCAAAATGAATATGCGGGGTGGCGGCGAAACTGAATGCGTCCATCACCTATGCCAGCAGCGCCTCGATCTCATCGCGACTGATTGGGCCGGGCAGGCGTGCGCCGAGCTGGGCGACCACACGGGCCGCAGCATGCGAGCCCAGATGCCCGGCCTGTTGCCAGCTTAAACCGTTGGTGATGCCGTACAGCACGCCGGCGGCATACATATCGCCGGCGCCGGTGGTGTCAATGGCTTCGACGTCAACCCCTTCAATCGGAAATGCCTCACCGTCATGCATGATGATGGAACCGTTTTTGCCCAGCGTCAGGGCGACATTGGCGCAGTGTTGGTGAATCGCATGGGCGCAGTCAATCGGATCTTGCTGGCCGGTCAGGGCGCGTGCTTCTTCCTCGTTGCAGAACAGCAAATCCACCGGCCCTTCAATCAGGCTCTGGAACTGCTCGCGACAGATATCAATTAGAAACGGGTCGGAGATGGTCAGCGCTACCTTGACGTTATTGGCCTTGGCCAGCTCGATGGCTCTGAGCGCGGCGGCCTTGGTGGATTCGCCGGCAAACAGATAACCCTCGATATACACATAGTCGGCCCGGGCAATTTCAGATTCCACAATATCGTCTGCATTGAGTGATGATGAAATGCCGAGGCTGGTCAGCATGGTGCGCTGCGCGTCGGGCGTAATCAGCACCACGCAAGTGCCGGTCTGGCCGGCGCCGGGGGCAACTTCAATGGCAATGCCCAGCTTCTTCATCTCGTTCAAATATTGCTGGCCGAAGCCATCCGGCGCGGTTTTGCAGGCATAGGCGGCGCTACCCCCCATATCGGCGATGCCGACGATGGTATTGGCCGCTGAACCGCCGGAGCAATAATGGATATCGTGTTCAGCCAGCGCATCGAGCACCTGCTGCTGACGCGCGTCATCGACCAGCGTCATGATGCCTTTTTCGATGCCGGCACTATCGAGGAAGCTGTCCTCACACTGCACCTGCATATCCATAATTGCGTTTCCGACGCCGTAGACATTGTATGTCATGATTGCTCTCCGTTGACTTCATGATTAAAAGTGAAGCCCAAGTGTGCGGCTGTGGGTGCTTGCGTCAACCGGAAGTGCATGGGTATAGTAAGGAATGACAAAGTCTGACTTACAGATATATTTAGTGTATACTACAAGATATTTAAGACTTTTGGCTGAACGAAGGAGTTCGTATGGCGAAACGGAGCATGCAACAGCATAGAAACACCGATGTGGCGATAGTGGCCGGTATTCGTACGCCGCTGGGCAAGGCTTCCGGCGTATTTGATCAGTTAAACGCGGTGGATCTGGGCGTATTGGCGGTGCGTGAAGTGCTGGCCCGTTCACCGGTTTCCCGTGACGATATTGATCAGGTTATTATTGGCAACGTGATTCAACCTGCGGATGCCGCCAATATCGCACGGGTGATTGCCCTCACCGCCGGCATCCCGCGCCCGGTGCCAGCCCACACCGTACATCGCAACTGCGCCTCGGGCATGCAGGCGCTTACTGATGCGGCGGAACAGATTCAGCTGGGCCGAGCCGATGTGGTGCTGGCTGGCGGCGTCGAGTCGATGACGCATGCGCCATTATTATTCCATGATCGTTTCCGCGCCGCCATGAGCCGGTTATCGCGCGCCAAAACGCTGCAACAGAAATTACCTGTATGGATGGCCATTGCCAAAGCGCCATGGAAACCGCGCATTGCCCTGCTTGAAGGTTTAACCGATCCGACCGTGAATATGGGTATGGGGCAGACCGCTGAAATGGTGGCGCGCGAGTTTGGCATTAGCCGTACCGAGCAGGATGAGTTTTCGGTGCAGAGCCACCGGCGTGCGGCCTCCTCCTGGGATGCCGGCTGGTTTGATGATGAGGTGATGCATGTGTTTGCGCCGCCATCCTTTGCCGCTGTGCACCGCGATGAGGGTATTCGCGCCGAACAGAATATGCAGGCGCTGGCCAGATTGAGGCCGGTATTTGATAAACCGCTGGGTACGGTCACCGCCGGCAATTCCTCCCAGATTACCGATGGCGCCGCCATGCTGATCCTGGCCAGCCGTGAAAAAGCCGAGGCCGAAGGCTGGCCTGTTATGGGTTATTTGCATGACTGGGCCTATGCCGGCTGTGATCCGGAGCGTATGGGGCTGGGCCCGGTATTTGCCACCCGCAAGCTGCTGGCATCATCCGGCCTGTGCATGGCCGATCTGGCCCGGATGGAGATTAACGAGGCATTTGCCGCACAGGTGCTGGGCTGCCTGAAAGCGATGGATTCGGATGCGTTTGCCCAACAAAAACTGGGGCTGGATCAAGCCATCGGTGCGCCTGATATGGATGTACTGAATGTGCATGGCGGCGCTATCGCCTTTGGCCACCCGGTCGGCATGACCGGGGCGCGGCTGGTGCTAACGCTGCTCAGGCAGCTGCGCGAGGATACCGGCGGAGGACTGGCGCTCGGCACCCTGTGTATCGGCGGCGGTCAGGGCGGCGCTGTACTGCTAGGGAGTGAACCATGCAAGTCGTAAATCTGATTCGTGAAGATAACATCGTCCGTCTGCATTTCGAGCGGGACGATAAACCGGTCAATGTGCTGGATGAAGCGTGCATTGTGCAACTGGAAGCGCATCTGGATACGCTGGAAGCGGAACCACCCAAAACCCTGGTACTGGAGAGCGGCAATGCCGGTTGTTTTATCGCCGGCGCGGATCTGGACATGATCGCGGCGGTGACCGATGCGAACGAAGCCACCAAACTGGCCGAGCGCGGCCAGTCGCTGTGCCGGCGCATTGAAGTGTTGCCGTCGGTATCGATTGCGCTGGTGCGCGGGGCCTGCATGGGCGGCGGTCTCGAAATTGCGCTGGCCTGTGATTATATCGTGGCGGTGGATGACAAACGCACCCGGCTGGCGCTGCCGGAAATCAAAATCGGCATTCATCCGGGTTTTGGCGGTTGCGTGCGGCTGCCCAAACGGGTCGGCTGGATGCAGGCGGTGGAGATGATCTTAAGCGGGCGCGCCGTCGATGCCGGACGGGCGCGTCGTATTGGTTTGGCGGCGCTCAGTCCGAAGCCGGAACAACTGGACGCGGCCATCGCTTATCTGGTCAAAACAGGCAAGGTGACGGGGCGTACATTCAATCCGTGGTGGTTGAGACTGTGGCCGGCGCGGGCGCTGTTCTTCCAGCAGGTGGAGAAAAAGACCTATGCCCGCTTGAAACACCTGGATGTCGAATCGGCGTACCCGGCTATTCCGGCCGTCATTGCCCTGTTCAAAGAAATCATCGGCATGTCCGATGGCCTTGCGCTGGCGCGCGAAGCCGAATCGCTGGGCCGTTTGGCGGTGACGCCGACCTGCAAGAATCTGATTCGCGTCTTTCATCTGGGCGATAGCCTGAAAAAACAGGATGCGGCCAAACGCGGGCGTGATGCGGTGCGCGGGTTTCACAAGACCGCCGTGTATGGCGCCGGTGTCATGGGCGGCGGTATTGCCTGGGTGGCATCGAAAAACATGGATGTCGATCTGCATGAGGTGGCTGCGGACGCACTGGCGCGCGGCATGAAGGGACTCGGGCGACTGGCGAGCCGAGGCGGTCGCACCGACAGTGCGCGCTTGAATCGAATCAGGCCGGTGCTCGATAGCAGTGGCCTGAACGATGCGGACGTGGTGATCGAGGCGGTGCTGGAAGATATCACAGTCAAACGCAAGCTGTGGGTCGAGGTGGGCAAACACGTCTCCAAAGATGCGCTGTTGCTGTCGAATACCTCATCGCTGTCGATTTCCGATATGCAGCATCGCCGCGCCAATGCCGGGCGTATTGCCGGCCTGCACTTCTTTAATCCGGCCCCGAAAATGCCGCTGGTGGAAATTATCGCCGGTGAAAAAACAAGTCCGGAAACACTCGATAAAACCTGCGCGCTGGCCGTTTCATGGGGTAAATATCCGATTATTGTGGCTGATCGCCCCGGCTTTCTGATCAATCGCTGTCTGATGCCGTTTATGGTGGCGGCGCTGAAACTGCTGGAGAACGGCCAGAAACCGGAACATGTTGATGGTGCGCTCAAACGATTCGGCATGCCGATGGGAGCTATTGAACTGGCCGACCGGGTCGGGCTGGATATATGCCATCATGTCGGCGCGCATCTGGCCGAAGCCTTTGAACATCAGCATGCGATGCCGGACTGGTTTGATCGCATGGTGAGCGATGGACTGCTGGGCGAGAAATCGGGCAAGGGCTTTTTTGTGTACGAAAAAGGCAAACAGGGTGCGTTGAATGCGAAACTGGGCGATTATCTGGCGGTAGCGGCATCGAAGGAACGCGAGTTCGATGCGGATATGGGGAACAACCAAGTACCGATGTCGGCATCTGACATTGTGGATGCCTGCCTGATTCCGATGCTGATAGAAGCATTGCGCTGTTTGTCTGAAAATGTAGTCGCCGATGCCGGACATCTGGATGCCGCGTTTGTCTATGGTATCGGCTTTCCGCCATTCCGGGGTGGTTTGTTGCGTTATTTTGCATCGTGTGAGTTGGCGGCATTGAAGCAAAAAATCGAGGCGCAGGGATATATTGCACCGGATAATCTGGGGGTTTTGCATGACTTTCAATAAGCATCAGTGCATTGGCCGGAAACAGGCGGAGAGCGCATCGTGCCTGTCTGATCTGCTGCTGGCTTCGCCACCGGATTTGCTCGATAAGCCGATGCTGCGATTCAGACAAGCCGATGGCAGCTGGCAGTCCTGGTCAAGAATCCGGGTGCAGCAGGCGGTGCTCAGGGTGGCTGCATGGCTGGAGTCGAAAGGCATCAGGCCCGGTGATCGGGTCGGTATTCTGGGGCATAATTCGCCGGAGTGGTTTATTGCCGATTTTGCTATTCTGCGACTGGGAGCGGTAACCGTACCAGCCTATTTCACTGATCCGCCCGAGGCGGTGCGCTATGTCTTTAACGATGCCGGTGTATCGGTCATCTTTGTCGAAGAGGGAGAACAGCAGGATAAGCTGGCAGGCATCGATAACGCGTTTATCGCCTTTCATGGCGATAGCGACAGCATTGCTGCGATTGCGCTGGATGATGGCTGGGATAACCGCCTGGCAGCATCATGCCCCGAACGGGATCAACTGGCTACGCTGATTTATACCTCCGGCACCACCGGACACCCCAAGGGCGTGATGCTGACGCATGGTAATTTACTCAGCGATGTAGCGGCGGGCATTGGCGCTGTGCCGGTCTTTCCCGATGACCTGTTTCTGTCATTTCTGCCGGCTTCGCACGCATTTGAACGCACGGTCGGCCATTTTCTGCCCACTGCCTGCGGCGCTGAAATCGCCTATGCGGAAGCGGTGACGACATTGCTCAGGGATATGCCGGAGGTGCAGCCGAGCATTATGATTTCCGTGCCGCGCCTGTATGAAAAAATTTATGCCGGCGTGCAGGCCAAACTGGCAGACGGGCCGGGCGTCAAACGTCAATTATTCCACCTGGCTCAGCAACTGGGTGCAGAACGCTTTGAATTGCGCCAGCAGGGTAAAGATCTGGCTGGTATAAAAGCTGTGGTGTGGGGGCTGCTCGATAAGGTGGTCAATGCCAAGTTACGTGACAAGATGGGGGGCAATATTCGTGGCTTTGTATCCGGCGGCGCAGCACTGCATCCGGACATTGCCCGTTTTTTGCTGGCTGCCGGTATTACGGTATTGCCCGGTTACGGCCTGACGGAAACCTCGCCCATCTTGTCCGTCAACCGTGAGGGGGCGATCAAGCCGTCTAGCGTAGGCCCTGCGCTGGACGGTGTGGCAATGAAACAGCTCGATGATGGCGAATTGCTGGTGAAGGGACCCATGCTGATGCAGGGCTACTGGCAACAGCCGGAAGCCACGGCCGAGGTGATTGATGCCGATGGCTGGTTGCATACCGGTGATATTGTCGAAATCGATGCTGACGGTTATATCACCATTGTGGATCGGAAAAAGGAAATCATGGTGCTGTCCAATGGCGAGAATGTGCCGCCGGCCGTGATTGAGCAGCATTTGAATCAGGATCCCTGTTTTCTGCAAACGATGGTGATCGCCGATAACCGCCCTTGCGTCACAGCCTTGGTGGTGCCCGATGAAGCAGCCATAAGCAATATTTGGCAGCAGGAAACACGCACGGCTATGCCGCCCGGCTGGCGTGAGAATCAGGCCGTCCTGGCATGGTTACTGGATCGTATGCATGATGATGAGCATGATTTGTCCAGTTATATGCAAGTCAAACGATTCGCCCTGATTGAACAGGAATGGACGCAAGCCGACGGATTTTTGACACCCACCCTGAAATTAAAGCGACGCAAGATTTGCGAAGCCTATGCCGATTTGATTGAAAGCCTGTATCCGGGTGACAATGAATAATTATCAATCACCCCCTGTCCACTATCAATGGATGGGCCGGCAGCGCTATGAACCTGTCTGGCAGCAGCTGCAACAACATGCCCGAGCCGTCAGTGCGGGGCGTGGTGCTGAAATCATCTTTAGCTGTGAGCATGAACCGGTATATACGACAGGTAAACGGGGGGTGGATAATCGTTTGCATGCGAATCTTCCGGCGCCGGTAGTGCACTCTGACCGGGGTGGTGAGATGACCTTTCATGGCCCCGGCCAACTCATGCTCTACCCGGTGATCAGTTTGCGCCAACGTGGCATCGGCGTGAAACACTATGTACGTCTGCTGGAGCAGTCCTGTATCGATGTGTTGCATGATGCCGGCATACAATCCACGCGCCGTTGCGGTTTTCCCGGTGTGTGGACCGAGCGGGGCAAAATTGCGGCTCTGGGCGTTCGCGTCAGTAACGGCGTGGCTTTTCATGGCATGGCGCTGAATGTGGATATGGATGATCGCTGGTTTGCTGCCATCCAGCCTTGCGGCTTGCAGGCCGGTGTGGCCACGATGTCGGACTTTATCCGGGCGCAAGCCCTGCCTGTATTATCTCAGCGCTGGCAATGCTGCTTTGTTAATTTGCTGAACTGGAAGCGGCATGCAGTTTGAGTAGTAATTTGACCTGAGCCAGCGGCATATCCAGGCGTTCGGCAATCGTTTGCGGTGATTCACCTTCCCGTTTCATGCGCAGAATCATGGTGGCCTGCGTACTGTTTTGCGCAGGAGGCGCGGGTGGCGTCACCGGTGTCTGTTTTACGGTGGCCGGTTCTGTGTGATGAACCTGTTTGGCGGGTTCAGGGCGGCGGGAGCTGCGCTGCTCCTGTTGTTTGAGGTGTTCGATCGCTGCTGTGGCTTCTGACAAATGCCGCGTTGCCTCTTCCAGTTGCCTGGCTGTTTCATTGAGCAATTGCTCCAGTTGTTGCTGGCGTTTGCCATTACGATACCAGTGGAGCCAGAGAAAAAAGAACCCGAATACCAGTCCGGTATCAATGATTACACCCAGCCACTGGTTCATAAACTGGAGGATCATGGTGGCATCCATGCGCTATAAGCCCATCAGGGCGCGCAAACGCAGCACCATTTGCGAGTGTAACTGCGATACGCGCGATTCGGTCAGGCCGAGAATCAGGGCGATTTCCTTCATGGTTAATTCTTCATAATAATACAGGGTGATCAGCACATTTTCGCGTGACGGCAACTCCGCAATGGCTTCGGCCAGCTGATGTACAAATTCCAGCATGGTGTTTTGTGATTCCGGCGTCAGCAGCGGATCGGCTTCGAGTGTTTCCAGGATGCTATATTCATCATCGTCATGACCGGAGACGGGGATATCATCGAAATGAATGACGGACATATAACGCACCTGATTCAGGCGCTCCCGGTATTCATCCAGCGTGATGCCGAGGTGGGTGGCGATTTCCTCTTCTTCGGCCGGTCGGCCATATAACTGCTCCAGTTCCAGAAAAGCGCCCTGCATTTGCTTGGCGTGATCGCGCAGTCCGCGCGGCATCCAGTCGAATGCCCTGAGATAATCAATCATGGCGCCGCGCACCCGGTAGGATACGAATGTCTTGAACTGTACATCGCGACTGTGATCGAAGCGTTGGGCGCCATCGAGCAGGCCGAGTACGCCGGCATTGATCAGATCATCGAGTTCGATGGAGTCCGGCGTGCGTCGCATCAGCTGATCGGCATGGTAGCGCACCAGCGGCAGGTATTCTTCCAGCAGCTCATCGGGTGTAGGCGCCAAATTATATGCTGGCGCAGCGTTCATAGGCCGCCATCCGTATGTTCCGACTGTCGGTTATCCTTGCTGGGCAATAACTGGTTTAACCAGGCCAGTAAGACGCCCATCCAGGCGCCGGCTGCAGTCAGGATGATGATGCGGAACAGCGCATCGGAGACAGGGATATTCTGAACCAGACTGATGGCGCAGCCGAATAACAGGCCGGTTAACATGCCGGCCAGTGCGGCGTGGGTCGGCTTCATTTTACGGCTCCCTGTATTGGCGCTCCGGTTCTGGCGTCGGCATGCGATTCATCGGCTTCAGATGCTGAGTCCAGGCCGGCTGTCAGGCTATGCTCCCAGAAGAATTGCAGGCCGCCGGAGCGGGAAGCGTTGCGCGGGCGTTGCAACAGGCTGTCGAACAACTTGTTCAGCGTCGGGAATACGTTGGGATCGGACTCATTGAGCAATCGTTGTTGCTGAATAGCCTTGCGCACAGCCGGGTGCTGCGGCACATGGCCGAGATAATCCAGGTACACATCCAGATAACGGTCGGTCACCGACAGCAGACGTTTAAAGGTAATATGGCCATCAATTTCATCGGTCTGATTGATCAGCACCATGAATCTGCGTACATCGCGCTGGCGCGATAACACTTTAATCAGGGCATAGGCATCGGTTAATGAGGTCGGATCCGGCGTCAGCACCACCAGCGCCATTTCAGCTGCCGAAGCGAAATAGAGTACATTTTCACCAATGCCGGCAGCGGTATCAATCAGAATCAGGTCATAGTTACGACCTGCTTCGCGCAGGCTGTCAAGTATGGTCTGCTGTTCGGAGACATTCAAACTGGTCAGTTCATACATGCCGCTGCCGCCGGGCAGGACATCAAAACCCTGCGCGCATGGTATAATCAGATCATTCAGCGCTGCATCGCCGGTCAACAGATTGCGCATGGTGCCCGATGCATTCAGGCCGAGCATGATATCCACATTGGCCAGGCCCAGATCGGCATCAATCAGCAGCACTTTCTGACCTTGCCGGGCTGCATGCGCGGCCAAATGAACCGATGTGAATGTTTTGCCGACACCGCCTTTGCCACTGCTGATGGAGATGACTCTGGGTGATGGCTGGCTGTTACTATGCCCGTTCATGCCAGGGTTTCCCGTTGATGTTTGCTCAGCAGCGTGGTCAGTCCCTGTGCATTCAACCAGCCCATCTGCTCCGGCACTTCGGGACCAAAACTGCAATAACTCATGGGTAGGCCGGATGCG
Organism: uncultured Zetaproteobacteria bacterium; assembly: GCA_964638265.1. GTDB lineage: Bacteria > Pseudomonadota > Zetaproteobacteria > Mariprofundales > Mariprofundaceae > Mariprofundus. The sequence goes on along the minus strand of CAZXAI010000003.1, from coordinate 8,658 downwards.
AAAGACCAGTTAATAATCTTACCGGGTTTTTGTGTTTCATCCAGTCTGGAAAATGCAATATCTGTAATCTTTGCAATGCTCGGGTGCTTCAACTGCTGCATGCCATCCTCCTCATCCATATTGGCTGGAAGCAACAAGAAATGCCTGTTGCAGTGCAGGGCATCCCATACATCGGCTTGTCGTTTCAGTCCGTTATCACGACGAGGGCTCCAGCCTTCAGTGTCTATAAGCAGGAGTTGTGCCGTTTGTGTTTGCTTGTGTATCCGGCTGGCATCGGCGGCTTTTCTGACCGGATGGAAATCAATGCCGAGGGTGCCGGCATAAGCCTTGAGGATGTCGAGCCCGCCCATGCGCTCGGTATCGGTAGACAGCAGAGCCACGCGAATGCCTTTCATGCTGTAGTGCGCTGCCAGTTTGGCCACCAGCGTGCTCTTGCCGCAGCCGGACGGGCCGGAGAATAGCAGGGTGCACGGCTGTTGTTGCGGATTGATGCGCTTGCCCCACTGGATACTCTTTTGGCCGAGCGGCTTTTGCTGCGAGAAATCAGCGGCCATGTCAAAGGCATGACTGGCGGATACGCCCAGCCCCATCAAATGATCGAATGCTTCCTGTTCGTCAGCGCGCTTCAATGCCTGCCGCAAATTGCCCGATTCCCTGTTGCCGAGCCCTTCGACAATGCGTTCCAGTCTTTCCAGGGCGCTATCTGTCTGATGATTCCGTAGCGCAGCCTTGTCCTGTACGGCCGCAGCTGGAGGGGCGGGTTCAGGCTTGCGGGAATCCGCCTCATCGCTGTTGTCCAGGGCTGCATGCACATGCCAGAGCCTGCTGCCGTCGGCGCTATCGGTTTGCTGGCGATCCAGAATAAGCGCATCCGGCCCCATTTCCTGACGTACTTTGGCCAGGGCTTCATGCAAGCGGGGAGCTGTGAATATTTTAATGCGCATCGTACAGGCTCACCTTGGCCAGTGACTGGATATCGGTCTGTGGCGGAATTTCTGCAATGGAGAGCACTACAATGCGGGTCATTACCTTGCGCAGGGCGCGGGATAAGGCGCCGCGCAGTTGCGGCGTGGTCAGCAGTACCGGCATATCGACATCATACTGACTGGATACCTCATTGATGCGCGTCATAAAGCGTTGCCATTCAGGCATCTCCAATGGCAGCCCCCAGCCTTGTTGTTGCATGGTGCGTTCGCTCATACGTTGTTCCAGTTCGCTGTCGAGCATGAATACCGGCAGTTCGCCTTGAGGGGTCAGATAACGCTGGGTGATGGTGCGACCGAGCCGTTCCCTGACCCGTTCAACCAGCTCATCCAGACTTAACTGTTGGCTGGCATGATCGGACAGGGCTTCCAGAATCAGCATCAAATCACGAATGGGAACCCATTCAGACAACAGTCGCTGTAACACATTTTGCAGCAGGCCTGGGCTGACTTGCGATGGTACGATTTCCTCCACCACCTTGGCATGGCGCTGGGAGAATTTATCGAGCAATTCATGCACCTGGGTGCGATCGAGCATATCAGCGGCCTGGGCACGCAATAACTCGGTCAAATGGGTGATGATGACGGTAGAGGGTTCCACCACCGTATAACCGGAGAGCTCCGCCTGCTGGCGTTTTTCTTCTGCAATCCATATGGCCGGCAGCCCGAAAGCCGGCTCCTGGGTGGCAATGCCATCCACGGCAGGGCCGGTGACCTGACTTTCCAGCGCCAGCAGATTGCGTGGCCGGATTTCACCCTTGCCGACAATGGCGCCGCGAATAAGAATCTGATAATCGGATACGCCCAGTTGCAGATTATCCTTGATGTGCACCGGCGGCAGTACAAAACCGATTTCCTGAGTAATCTGGCGGCGTACTTTTTTCATGCGCTCCAGTAAATTGCCTTCGCGGCTGTTTTCCACCATATCAATCAGGCCATAACCGATTTCGAGTCGAATCGGATCTTCAACGAGCAATTCATCCAGATCGGCATCCGGCGAGACCTCGGCGACCGGTGTGATATCCTCTGCCACCGGTTCCAGGGCTTTCTGTTGTGCGCCCAGCCGCAGATACCAGCCGCTGGCGCCCAGACCCAGGGCCAGTATCAAAAAGGGAAAGAAGGGCAAACCGGGCACCAGACTGAGCAACAGCAGCGCGCCGCTGGCCACCCAGTGGACTTTCGGATGCTGGGTGAATTGAGCCTTCAATTCTTCCGGCAGAGCGACATTGCCACTGGCCCGTGTAATAATGATACCGGCGGCGGTGGAGATCACCAATGCGGGTATTTGTGACACCAAACCATCACCGACCGTCAAAAGACTGAATACCGACATGGCGTCGCTGGCTGACATGCCATACTGCATGACGCCGATCACCAGACCGCCGATCAGATTGATCATGGTAATAATCAGGCCGGCCACGGCATCGCCGCGCACAAACTTGGAGGCGCCATCCATGGCGCCGTAAAATTCCGCTTCGCGGGCGATGTTGTCGCGCCGGGTGCGAGCCTCCCGCTCATCAATCAGGCCGGCATTCATATCGGCATCAATGGCCATCTGTTTGCCCGGCATGGCATCGAGTGTAAAACGTGCCGCCACTTCGGCGATACGGGTGGAACCTTTGGTAATTACGATGAAATTGATCAGTACCAGAATGAGGAAAATGATCAGCCCCACGACAGTGTTGCCACCGACTACAAACTGGCCAAAGCCTTCAATGACATGGCCTGCAGCATTTGCGCCTTCCTGTCCGTGCAATAAAATCAGCCGCGTTGTGGCCACGTTGAGCGACAGCCGGAACAGGGTGGTCAGCAACAGCAGGGAGGGGAATACAGAGAATTCCAGCGGTTTGATGACATAGATGGAGGTCAGCAAAATCAGTATGCCGATGGTCAAGTTGGCAGCCAGCAGGATATCCATCAGCCAGGTTGGCAATGGCACCATCATGACCAGCAATATGCCGAGCACAGCAATGGACAGCATAATATCCGGCTGCTTGCTGAAACGCTTCAGTGACATGGTTGCTGCTAACTGCATAGGCTATGCGCTCCTGTAATGCGGGTCGTTATGGCGGCGATCATCGCTGCTTGAGACGGAAGATTTCCGCCAGAATGACGGCGATGGCCTCGAACAGTTCTGCGGGGATTTCATCACCGACCTCGACATGCTTAAACAAGGATCTTGCCAAAGGCTTGTTTTCGCGCAGTGGAATGCGGTTTTCGTTTGCGATTTCCCTGATTTTGGCGGCGATATGGCCTTGTCCCTTGGCCAGCACGCGCGGTGCGCCAATGCTGCCCGGCTCATATGCCAGCGCCACGGCCAGCCGGGTCGGGTTGGTGATGACTACATCGGCCTTGGGCACATCTGCCATCATGCGATTCTGGGACTGTTGCATCTGAATTTGACGGATTTTTGACTTTAATTGCGGATCGCCCTCGCTGTCCTTATGTTCATCGCGCTGTTCCTTTTTCGACATGCGCATGGATTTCATATGCTCCCAGCGTTGGTAGAGCACATCGGCCATGGCCATGAAACCAAATATAATGGCGACCAGGGTGATAATTTTTATGCTGCCGGATATGGCCAGGGTGGCGATTTGTGAGGGGCTTTGCAGGCTGGCGGCCAGGATGGCGGGCAATAAACCGGACACCATGGTGTAGCAGACGGTGCTGATGATGGTCAGCTTTAGAATGGACTTGATAAATTCGGCCAGTGATTTGGTCGAGAACATGCGTTTGAAGCCCTTCATCGGGCTTACCTTATCCAGCTTCGGCTGCAATGTTTCAAAGGAGAATACCGGACCCGAGACCAGGAAGGTAACCAGCATGCCCAGCAACAGGGCCGGCAGTGCGATGGGGAGAACAATCATGGCCATATCGGCGCCGGTGGATATTAACAGGTTCTGCACGCCTTTCCCTGTTGCGTCCAGCGAAGATTTTCCGGACAGGTAAAAACGCATGATCTGCATCAATGACTCAGCCATCCAGCTGCCCAGACCGGTGATAACAATCAGGCTGAGTACCAAAAATGATATTGCCGTTGACGGTTCCTTACTGCTCGGTACCTGTCCTTTTTTGCGTGCATCCTCAATTCGCTTGTCGGATGCCTCTTCGGTTTGTTGGCTCTTGTCCTGCTCGTCGGCCATGACCTAGCCTCCGGCCAGATGGCGCAGGAACAATGGCACGTTGCCGGACAGGGATATAAACGCATCATGTATCAGGTAAATAAAGGCCGGCATGCCCAGCGCAAACGCCATGAGTCCGGCGCCGACGGTCAGCGGGAAGCTGATAAAAAACACCTGAATTTGAGGTACTGAACGGGCCAGCAGCCCGAGCGCAATATATATAAACGTTAACAGCAGCATAATCGGCGCGGCCAGTTTCAGGGCTAATACAAACATGTCTGCTGTCGCATCGGTTAATTGCATCAGGGCGGGAAATGACCAGTCATGGTTGATCGGGAATAGCGTGAATGAATCAATCAGGCTATGCAGAAACATATGGTGGGCGCCTGAAACCAGCCATAATAACATGGCCAGCGTCATCGCCAGCTGGGATAATATCGACTGTTGGCTATGGGTGGCCGGGTCGAATACATTGGCCACAGTCATGCCCATCTGAAAACTCATGAGCTGTCCGGCAAACTGGGCAGCTGTAAAAATCAGTTGGGCAAACAGGGCCATGGCTGCTGCAATCAGTATTTCCTGCATGGCGATTACGGCGAAGGTGATCGGTTCGAGGCTGATGGTTGCAACCTGATGTTCGACCAGCGGGTACACCAGTACCGTGAGCAGTATAATCAGGCCGATTTTAACCTGTGATGGAATCAGTTGATGGCCCAATACGGGCAACAGGATAATCAGGGCGCTGATGCGCAGCATGACCAAAATAGCGATGATAATATGTTGAACATCAAACCAGGGGAAATTCATACCGAGGTTACCCGCTATTGGGTCAGCGTCGGAATGATCGAGAATATATGCCGGGTGAAGGACATCATTTGCTCCGTCATCCACGGTGCGGCGATAATCATGGATGCGAATACAGCAATGATTTTGGGTACAAAGGTCAGTGTTTGTTCCTGGATCTGGGTCACGGCCTGGAACAGCGAAATGGCAATGCCGACCACCAATGCCACGCACAGCATGGGCAAGGAAACCAGGAGCACCAGTTTGAGGGCTTCACTGCCGATTTGAATGACTGAATCAGGTCCCATATCCGCTATTCAGCAAGCCCGGTGCCAAAAGCGGATATGGGCTCAAAAATCAGTTCAGAATAGCTTCCATTTTCTGCTGCAGGGCTGTGGGCATATACGGTTTCTGGATAAAACCGGCGGGGACATGCTCAGCAAACAGTTTGTTGATATCCTGTTCACTGTAACCGCTGGACAGCAGCACTCGCACAGCCGGATTAATTTTTGTCAGCTCGGCAAAACAGGTTTTCCCATCCATTTGCGGCATGGTCATATCCAGCAGCACGACCCGGATATCCGACTGATGCTGACGGTACAGTGAGACAGCCTCTTTGCCATCGCCGGCTTCAATAATATCAAAGCCGATATCCTGGAGCATGGCGCTGGCCACTTCCCTGATCACGGCCTCATCATCGACAATCAGCACGGTGCCCTTACAGGGGCTTGTGGGCGCAGACTCAACGGCTGCCACAGCCGGAGTGCTGCGTTTGTTATCGCTGACAGGCAACAGGATTCTGAAGCTGGTGCCCTGCCCCGGCTTGCTGTTCACCCGAATGGCGCCATGGTGACCGCGCACAATACCCAACACAGCACTCATGCCCAGCCCCCGGCCTGTAAACTTGGTGGTGAAAAAGGGATCAAACATCTTCTCGACTGTTGCCTTGTCCATGCCGCAGCCGTTATCGCTGACTTCAATGTAGATATACTTGCCTCTGGGTAGTTTCTCATTGGTCAATGAGGCATTCAGGTAGGCTCGCCCTGCCTGCATGACGCCGGTGCTGAACACGATTTCACCATTCGCTTCGCCGATAGCTTCATTGGCATTGGTAATCAGATTCAAAATGACCTGCTGAATCTGTGCGGAATCAGCATCGACCAGCGGCAGGTCTTCACTCAGGGCGTAGCGCAGGGTGATTTGCTTGCCGATGGATACCTCCATCAAGCGGGTCATTTCCCGGATCAGTTCCGTGATATTGATTGCTGTGATAATAAACTGGCCTTTACCGGAATAGGCCAGCATTTGTTTGCACAGATCGGCGGCGCGCTGGCTGGATGCGGTGATGTGCGACAGGTGTATGCTGACATCCTCGTTGGCGCGCAGCCCGCGCTCGGCCATGGCAGCATTGCCCATAATAGCGGTTAGCAGATTATTGAAATCATGTGCAATGCCTCCGGCCAGTATGCCGAGGCTTTCCAGCCGTTGGGTATGCTCCAGTTGCTGGCTACGCTGTTTGGCTTCGGTGATATCGCGGTCGATGCAGATTTGGTGATGTACATGGCCGTTTGCATCCGTGATGGGTGAAATGCGACGTGCAACCAGGCGTTCTTCATTGTCACCGGGGTACAATAACATTTCACCGGACCATATCTTGCCATGCTTGATGGTGGAAATAATATCATTATAGGTGTCATCACCTGTATTGCCGCCGCGCAAGACAGCGGCGGGCATGCCAATCATCTGATCCAGCGGCTGCTGATACAATGCTGCGGCAGCAGGGTTGGCAAATTCAATCATGCCTTCGGCATCCAGTACCATAATAGCCTCATGACTGGCGTGAATGGCCTGAATCAGCAGCTCCAGCTGTTTTTCGGCGTGCTTTCTGGCCGTAATATCGCGGGCAATGCCATTGATGGCGACCGGTTTGCCATTGCGCATCACCGGGCTGGAATTGACTTCGAGGTGGTGGCGCTCCCCTGTGCTATCGATAGCATCCAGTTCATAGACGGTGCTTTCGCCCGTTGTGATTTTCTTTTGCAGCATATCGAGGGCCAGCTGCAAATGATCCGGTGCAACGATTTCGGAAATATTTTTACCGATCACTTCCCCGCCAAACGCAGCTTTGCTGGCGCTATTGGCCGCAGTGATCACGCCGTCAAAATCAAACACATAGATCAAGTCGGAACTGTGTTCGATCGTTTGCGCCAGTTCGAACTGCTGCTGTCGGGCAGCTTGCAGGCGCTCTCGATTACGACAGTTGTCGATGGCAATGCTGGTCAGGCTGGCGACATGCTCAATGAGTTGAAGATCCTCATCCGAGGGGTGGCATATATCATGGTAATACATCGCAAAGGTGCCGAGGACATGCCCATCCGCATCGCGAACCGGCTCAGACCAGCAAGCCTTCAAGCCGAAAGAAAGCGCTGCTTGTCGATAGGCCGCCCATAGCGGATCGGTAGCAATATCAGTCACAATCACCCGTTTGTTGTGGTAGGCCGCCGTACCACAGGAGCCGGTAGCAGGGCCGATGGCTGCGCCTTCAAGCGCTGCATTCCATGCCTCTGGCAGGCTGGGGGCTGCTCCCCCGTGCACATGTTGACCATCCTCATCCAATAATAACACCGAGGCGATCATACCCGACCGTTGTGCTTCGACCTGTTGCACGATGATGGTGAGGATTTCGCGCAGGGAACCACGGTGGCGAGCAATGGCATCCAGGATACGTTGCTGTAATTCGAGTCGCCGCTGGTGTCTTTTACGCTGCCGGACTTCATCAGCCAGCTGCGCATTTTTCCGGATTGTGTCATTCAGCAGCCGGGTATTACGGCGTGCAATAATGGATAAGGCCAGCATATACAGCAGCGTGGCAATCCCCAACATGGTGTATGCCCTGGCGGTCTGACTAAAAAACCAGATAGCCAGCGGCACCAGCAGTGGAACCATAAACGCATAAAACAACTGCATGCGTCCGGCATAGGCATTGCTGCTACCGGCAACCAGACCGACCAGGATGATGACCAGCAGTATTTGATATTGTGCATCGAGTCCGGGCAGGAACAGCGGCACACTTGCTCCCCAGACCAGGCCGGCAAACATCGTCAGTAGCAATTGTAAGCGGTTATTGCGATTGCGTGGCAGGTGAACGTAAATAGCGAATAGGCGCAGGGCGGAAATGGCCAGCAGGGTTGCCAGCCAGTAAAGCAGGCTGTCGGTGCCCAGTTGCTCCCACAGGCCTACTGCCATCAGGCCGGCAAGGATTGCAGACACCCCTATGGATGTGGCTATCTGACCCTTGATGGCTGTGTCGATACCGGCTGACTCGCCGAAGGACTTGCTTTTCACCTGTGATTCGCTCCACTGTCGATGCTTTCCAGCCTGAAACGATATAAGCTTTTGGCATGAATGCCACCAGCAAAGTTTTTCCGAGTGGTGTATTGCCTCAGCATGTATTTATCCTGTTGCCTGGAGCTTTCGATAAGTGCTAAACCAGCACCCCGGCGGGGGGCTTCTTTATCAATCAGCCATCGGGGAAAATCAATATCGGATACGGGGAATGATACGCCCCTTCTTCTTGACAGTGCAGGGCACAAACCTAATATGGCCGCCCGCCGCCGAAGTGGTGGAATTGGTAGACACGCCAGCTTGAGGGGCTGGTGGGCTCACGCTCGTGCTGGTTCGACTCCAGTCTTCGGCACCAACAAGAAAGAGGGACGTGACTTAATGTCACGTCCCTCTTTCGCGTTAGGCTTGCACTTTAATTTGCTATA
>CAZXAI010000002.1:0-32286 GCA_964638265.1 uncultured Zetaproteobacteria bacterium | reverse complement strand
CGTGAACGGTTCGTTTCCACGGGATATATTTCTCCAATACAATCACTCTGGGATCCGCTGCCTGTTCAATCGCTTTTGCTACAATGGCTTTCGCACTAATGCCGCCGGCGGCAGCTGCAATGAATCGTGTTAACAGGCGCGATGCAAAGGCCACCGCTTCATCAAAACAGGCGTCAAAATCACTCTCTTCCTGCCAGGTCGGGTTAAACATGCCTATCGCCTGACTCAGGCTAATGCCTTCAACAACACCGTTGACATGACCGCAATCAATCGCATCAATGGTGGATACCAGGCCTGCATCCACCGCATTGGCGACATCCGACTTACCCTGGCATATCTCTACGCCATATTTCTGCCAGATCAGACCAAAGGAGGAATAGGGGATACCATTTTCGCGCTCCCCTGCCCCACCACGCTGATGATGATCAAAACGGCCGCTCTCCGGCTCATATTCACCGCCGACGTCAATCACAATATCCGCCTTGGCAATCAGCTCTGCATCACGTGTACGAATAAGTTTGAACGAAGGATCCATGAGCTTGAATGCAGCGATACTGAATACATCATCTGCATGAAAACTGCCGTTGTGGGTTGCTATCGTTGTATCATTCATGTGTTTTCATTCCATAGAAGCCGTTGCTGGCTGTTGTCAGATTGTAACGCTTGCGCTGCGCGCTTTCATCGCTTTATTTCGTCAGCGAGATAAATACCTCGGGCAGTTTTTCCGGCAAACGATCGACATGATCAATGATAGTGTACTGGCTGCCAAAGATATCGGCCACATATTCATCGGCTTTGGGGTCGAGGTTGATGCAGTAGCTGTAAATACCATCCTGATTCAGCTCACCCACCGCCTTGCGGGCATCCTGAATAAGCAGTTGTTCATCATCGACATCAATATCGGCCGGCTCGCCATCGGTGAGAATCAGCATCAGCTTTTTATCGGCCTGCTGGGCTTTCAGATAATGCGCCGCATGGCGCATCGCCCCGCCCATGCGGGTGGAGTAACTCGGTTCAATCGAGGCCAGGCGTGATTTCACGTCATCACCCCAGGCTTCGGAAAACCCCTTGATATGATAAAAACGCACATCGTGACGGGTATTCGAATTAAACCCGGCAATCGCAAACGGATCGCCCACCTGATCAATCGTCCAGGCCAGTAAGGACACCGCTTCCTGCGATAATTCCAGAATCGTCTGATTACTGCCCGCCGCTTTTTCACTGAGCGACTGCGATAAATCCAGCACCAGCGATACCGCCACATTGCGGCCATCGGTACGATGGCTCATATTCACACGCGGATCCGGCGCTGCCCCACCCTTGAAATCAATCAGGGAACGAATCGCCACATCCAGATCCAGCTCGGAGCCATCCTCCTGATAACGCACCCGCACCCGATCCTGCGGTTTGAGCATATCCAGTATCGCCTTCAGGCGTTTGGCTGTCGCACTGTGTTTGGCCAACAGATTATCAATCACGACCGCATTACCGCTCGGCTGCAGGGCCTCATACACGCTGACCCAGTCCGGTCGATAATGCTGGGATGAATAATCCCATTCATGGTAATGACGCGGCGGCAAGCCTTTGAGTTCTTCCTCATTTTCACGGTGATCGAGGTGTTCAAAGGTCGTTTCTTCATCATCGCCCTGCTCGATATAAATCCACAAATGGCGATTATCATCCCGGTAATCCACTTCCGTATTGTCAAAATAGGTATTCGGCAAGGCATCGGCCTGCCTGCGTGTACGGGCAATGAATGACAGGGCAATATCTGCCATCGCCCGGCTGCTCGATTCACCCTCGGCCATGGCGGCATAAAAACGTTCCACAAAGCCACGGATCACATCATTCTCGACATGGTATTCGGGATCGAGCATGGCGCGCGATGCAATCGCCAAACGCAGTTGAATCAGCGATGTATTCTCCAATGCCAGATCCGCCTGAATCGGCATCGGATGCAGCGCAATCAGGGTCTTTCTCAAACCGGGATAGCGTTTGCAGGCCAGATAATCGATGCGTGAATCTTCAAACACTTCCACCGCCACGCGCTGGAACGGGCTCCAGTTATCCACCACCATCTGTTCCGACCAGCGCCGGTGCCCGGCCATATGCGCCAGTGCGGCGCGATAACGATCAATGCCGCTTACGCCGCGATCATCATCGTACACATCCGGCAGGCGGATGCCGACATGATCATAGTACGGCATGGGTTTACGCAACTCATCAAAAATCAGCGAATACGGCACCAGATAATCCGAGTCCTGCCACAGGCCGCGCAAATAGGCATCGAGTTTACGCTCATTATCCACCAATAAGGTGCCATGGCGTTCGCGCTGCATCACGGCAACCGCATCGGGCGACTGCAAACAAAAATAATCCACCTGACGGCTCGGGTGGGTGTTATAATATTTGATACCGTAATCAATCCAGTTGCTAAAACCCTCTAACGACAACTCGCTCAACAAACGCGGTGACTGTTTAAGCAAATCCTCCAGGCCGGGGCTGGGAAAGGTGGTGTGATGCCCATGCACCGAAGCCGATGTTTTCTCCATCATATTACGCATCAGCTCAATATATTGTTTGAATAAATCATAGCTGTGCAGGCGCCGGGTGACCGCCGCAATGGATTGCAGAAAAGGCACCATGGCCTTGAAATTGGTGTGGGTGGACAGATAATGGGCAAATTCGCGCATATCCTCCAGCGCCGCTTCACCCACCATGCTGGCGACTGCCGGCGCTTCCTCCAGATACACCAGCAAGGGTTCCGGGCCGCGCCCCAATTTACCGAGAAAACGGGCATGATCTATATAGCTGACCAGCCCCTGCTCGGACAGCAGCGTCTTGGCTTCGGCCATGCACTCATCGAAAATCTTGTCGGCTTGCGCAAAATTGCAATTCAGGCGCTGCCAGTACATTTCGAGTTCCATATTTCTCGCTAGTGTTTCAGGCATGCAAATCACTCTGCTCCGGGAAATGCTCACACATGACCAGATCAGCCAAACACTGCATCAATGGCATGATCCAGCGTGTCGCGAATATCGGCATCATCGGTAATCGGACGCACCAGCGCCATGCGGCACGCTGCTTTTGCATCCACGCCGCCCTTGATCAGGGTGGCGGCATAGGTCAGCAGGCGGGTGGAAATCCCTTCATCCAGACCATGGCCTTTCAGATTACGCGCTGTTTCACCAATCTGAACCAGTTTGCCCGCCAGCTCCGTATCAATGCCGGTTTCAGTCGCAACAATGCCCGTTTCCACTGCCGCAGTCGGATAATCAAACTCAAAGGCTGCAAAACGCTGTTTGGTGGATTGCTTCAAATCTTTCATCAGGCTCTGGTAGCCGGGATTATAGGAGATCACCAGTTGGAAATCCGCATGCGCTTGCACCAGCTCGCCCTTTTTATCCAACGGCAGGGTGCGGCGATGATCAGTCAAAGGATGGATCACTACTGTCGTGTCCTGACGCGCTTCCACGATTTCATCGAGATAACAGATCGCGCCGATACGCGCGGCTGTGGTCAACGGCCCATCCAGCCAGCGCGTGCCGTTGGCATCAAGCAGATAACGACCCACCAGATCAGAAGCCGTCATATCTTCATTGCAAGCCACCGTGATCAGCGGTTTTCCGAGTTTCCAGGCCATGTGTTCAACAAAACGTGATTTACCGCAGCCGGTCGGCCCCTTGACCATCACCGGCAGACGCGCCGCATAAGCCGCTTCATACAGTCCGACTTCATCACCCTGCACCTGATAAAATGGCTCTTCTTTAATCTTGTACTGTTCTTGATCGCTCATGATCGCTCCCGGAATTAGATCTTGGGGAGGATTATAACCAATCGCATAAGAATAACGAACTTATAAAAATTATAGGTTTCATCAAATAAACTGATGCCCCAAGCCGCTATTGCCATCGCTGCGAGCAATAAAAAGGCCCCCGCTTTCGCGGAGGCCTTTGCATGCTTATACGTTACGTTCGGAGCTTATTTATGCGTGCCGATTTTCTCGCGCCAGTCTTCGCCGTAGATCTTGTCGGCATCGCCCGGGAAGGAATCGAATGCGCGGGCAAACTCGTTATGCGTCTTGGCGTATTCAATCGGATCCGCACCGGATTTCCAGCAATCGTATGCCTGATTCAGTGATTTACCGCCGGAAGCCGGGCTGTCGATATGACCGAACGCGCCGCCACCACAGGTATTGATGATATTGCCGTGACCCAAGTTCTCGAAGAAACCGGGCAGACGCAGTGCATTCATACCGCCGGAAATGATCGGACAGGTTGGTTTCATGCCATACCATTTCTGGTTGTAGTAGTGACCCATGCACTCATCGCGTTCGAGCATATAGGCCAGCACAGTTTCGCCACCATGACCTTCCATTTTACCATAACCCATGGTGCCGGTGTGAATACCGGAAGCGCCTTCCAGACGAGACAACTTCATGTAGCACAACGGATCCATGCCCATTGGTGATTTATAAGACGTCAAAGCACCATGACCAGCGCGATGGAAGTGCAGGAACGTATCCGGGAATGCGCGACGCGCAGTGGTTACGCCTGCCGGGCCGGTTACAAAACCATCAATCAGGAATGCAACATGTTTCTCATTACCGTACTTGGCAAACGATTCCAGGATAAATTCACCGCGCGCAATGCACTCTTCATGGAAATCCGCAGTTGCATTGGCAGAGAACAACTTGGCTTCACCGGTTTCCTGCTGGGCGCGATCCATGGTTTCAGCAACCATCGGGATCACCGTCTTCATCGGGCAGAACGGCTGGTTCGCCTGAGGCTCATCATTCTTGATGAAATCGCCACCCAACCAGAAATCATAACATGCTTTGGCAAATGGCTCTGGACGCAGGCCCAGTTTCGGCTTGATGATGGTGCCGGAGATATAACCGCCATCCACTTCCGGACGACCGAGCACTTTCCACAGATCAGCAATACCGGCGCTTGGGCCGTCAAACTTCTTGATCATGCATTCAGGCACCATGAAGTCCAGCATGCGCAGACCCTGATGGTCGCCCATGCCCTGGTTATTACCCAGGATCAACGACCACATATGAGAAATATTATACGTGCCATCGGTGATGTTTGGATCAAACAGATCAACAGGGTAAGCTACCTTCATCAAGCCGCCGCCGGTAACCGGGTCATCACCAAATGCGGTTTCATCCACATCATACACCAATGCATCTACGCCACGCGTGAAATCATCAGTCGTGGATACTTCTACGTTTGTACCGGTAGAAGATTCAGCAGCGATATGGGCTGCCACTTCCAGGAAACCATAGCCTTCAGCCGGTATGAGTTTATAAGCAACAAGAAAGTGCTTGCCGCCTGCGATCAGGTCGTCTTCATTGAGACTGAGATCGGCGTAACGATTCGATTGATCCATTGAGAAATTCCTCCAGAGTAATTTGTGAACGAGTAAGCTTGCGCCCCTCTCCTTCGCGGCATGGCATGTTAAACCTCCTTACCGACGAGGGGAAGTCTAAAAAAATCTTCCATAATGTAAAATCAAAGCTTATGATATCATCCATCAATTTTACTGATGCTCACCCCGCCCGGAGGAATGATGAATATTACCCTGAAGCAGTTTAAAATCCTTGAGGCTATTGTTGAGCGCCGCAATTATACCGAAGCCGCAAAATCGTTATTCATGACCCAGCCGGCCATCTCGATGCAGGTCAAGCAGATGGAGGAGCAGGTGGGGCTGCCGCTGTTTGAACGGCAGGGCAAACAGGTCAGCCCGACAGAGGCCGGGCTGGAATTACTATATTACGCGCAGAATATTCGTCAGCAAATCAACGAAGCATCCGAAGTCATGGCAGAACTGCGCGGCCTGAAGCGCGGCAAACTGCATCTGACCATGGCTGCGACCGCCAACTATTTTGCGCCGCAACTGATTGCCGCCTTTCATCACCAGTATCCGGGCGCCAAAGTCACGCTGGATGTCACCAACCGCACCGGCCTGCTGCGCGCCCTGGATAATAATTCGACCGATATGGTCATCATGGGCGTACCGCCGGATGGTCACCAGTTGACCGGCATTCCATTTCTCGAAAATCCGCTGGTTGTCGTAGCCTATCCGGATCACCCGCTGGCCAAACGCCCGTCCATCCGCCTGGCCGAGGTGGCGGATGAATCATTCATATTACGCGAGCCGGATTCCGGCACCCGCATGGCGACCGAACGCTATTTTGCCGAACACCGGCTCAGCCTGACCCCCAGCATGGAGATGAACCGGGCTGAAGCCATCAAGCAGGCCGTGATGGCCGAACTGGGGCTGGGCATCGTCTCACTGCATACCATTGAAATGGAACTGACCCTGAAACGGCTGACCATCCTCAATGTCGAAGACTTTCCCATCATGCGGCAATGGCATATTGTACACCGAAGCGGCAAACGCTTTGCGGCGATTCCGGCGGCATTCAAAAATTTTGTACTCGAACACGCCAGAGACCTGATTAATATTACACCAATCAGCACAGCCCCATTGGAGGCAGCATGAACAACACCATACAGGCATCCGTCACAGCCAGTCTCAGCTTTGATTTTCGCGGTCAGCGATTCACCCCGTCGATTCGCGTCAACCTGCATGCGATGATGGTAAAACAACAGTCTGTCGATCATCTGTACGATTTACTCGGCGCATCCATCGGCCTCGATGCCTACAGGCATGAATACGATGTGATGGTCATGGAGGACATTACGTTTTCAGATGCAGACGGACTGGCGCTCGATTTCGTGCATGCTGGCCAGCTGGATTTCGAGGCTTTTTCCAAAGCGTGGCACGCACAGCAGACGCTATGCGCGGTTCAACCCATTGCCCGGAAATATCTGAATATTACAGACCTCGATCAACACCCGGATATCCGCGATGCCCTGATAGACAGCTACCGCTCAGGCCAACGCGCCCAGGCATCAAATCACAGAAGCTGTTTCTGAGCCTCCATGCGCCCACAGCTTTTGTACATCCTCTGTGGTGCAAATCGCAAATACGGCTGTTTCGCATTTCAGACTATGCTGGCTCACCCCGCGAGCAGAAATCAGCCAGTACGCTGCTCCGATATCACCGCTCTGCCGCCCGCTCGGCTACAGTAGCAACTGCAACGCTTTTCTCCTAGTGTTAGCGGTAAAA
Source organism: uncultured Zetaproteobacteria bacterium (assembly GCA_964638265.1). Taxonomy (GTDB): domain Bacteria; phylum Pseudomonadota; class Zetaproteobacteria; order Mariprofundales; family Mariprofundaceae; genus Mariprofundus. The sequence goes on along the minus strand of CAZXAI010000002.1, from coordinate 25,143 downwards.
GCTACAGCAAACGGGACACAGGGGCATAATGAACGAATTAATGGGGCAAGGCCTGCAATTGATGGCGCTGGGCATGGGAACCGTATTTCTCTTTCTCATCCTGCTGATTGGCGTGATTACGCTGATCTCGCGTATTATTCAGAAATTTGAACAGCAAACAGAACCAGCCGCCAGCGCCGGCCACTCCAGTCATGACGACCTGCTGGCAGTCATCAACGCCGCTGTACAGCAATACCGCTCCGATCATCCCCGCCGCAAATGATGATCACGCCGTTCCAGGAGAAGTCGATACATGAATAAGCCGCTCGGAATTACCGAAGTCGCCCTGCGTGACGGCCATCAATCCCTGCTGGCCACGCGCATGCGCATCGAGGATTTACTGCCCATCGCAGCAAAACTGGATAAAATCGGCTACTGGTCGGTAGAAATATGGGGCGGTGCCACCTTCGATTCCTGCATCCGTTATCTGGGTGAAGATCCGTGGGAACGCCTGCGCCTGCTCAGCAAAGCCATGCCCAACACCCGTTCCCAGATGTTATTTCGTGGTCAGAATATTCTCGGTTATCGCCATTATGCCGATGATGTCGTCCATGCCTTTGTCGAACGCGCTGCCGAAAACGGCATGGATGTGTTCCGCATCTTCGATGCCATGAACGATATTCGCAATCTGAAAACAGCCGTTAAAGCCGCCCTGAAGGCGGGCAAACACGCCCAGGGCGCTATTTCCTATACCGTCAGTCCGGTGCATACACTGGATATGTGGATTGATATGGGCAAAGCGCTGGAAGATATGGGGTGCAACTCGATCTGCATCAAGGATATGTCCGGCCTGCTCAAGCCATACGTGGCTGAAGAGATGGTGGCGCGACTGAAGGAATCCGTCTCTGTTCCGATTGCCCTGCACGCCCATGCCACCACCGGCATGAGCACTACGGCCATTCTCAAAGCTGCTGAAGCTGGCGTCGATATGGTCGATGCCAGCATTTCATCCATGAGCCATACCTATGGTCACTCGGCCACCGAATCCGTCGTGGCGATACTGGAGGATGAAGAGCGCGCCACCGGTCTGAATCTGAAGCTGCTCGAAGAAATCGCCGCCGATCTCAGAGACGTGCGCAAGAAGTACGCCAAATTCGAGGGTTCGCTGCGCGGCATCGATTCGCGTATTCTGGTTGCGCAGGTGCCCGGCGGCATGCTGACCAATCTGGAGAGTCAGTTGATCCTGCAAAACGCCGATGACCGTTTTGATGAGGTATTGGCAGAAATCCCCAAGGTGCGCGAAGACCTGGGCTTTATCCCGCTGGTGACGCCGACCTCGCAGATTGTCGGCACCCAGGCGGTTTTCAATGTACTGGCCGGCGAGCGCTATCGCACCATCACCAAAGAAACCGCCGGCATCCTCAAGGGTGAATACGGCGCTACGCCGGCGCCGGTGAACGCCGCATTGCAAATGCAGGTACTGGAAGGCGAGAAACCCGTCTGCTGCCGCCCGGCTGATTTGATTGATGATGAAATGGATACGCTGACGCTGACACTTTCCGCCAAGGCGGCTGAAGACGGCTTTGAATTGTCCGAACAGCTGATTGACGATGTGCTGATCTATGCCCTGTTCCCGCAGGTCGGCCTGAAATATCTCAAAAACAGGGATAATCCCGACGCCTTTGAACCCGCCCCGTGGCTGGAAGAAGAGGCTGAACTGCCGCCTGCGATTGCCGAGCGCTATATCATCACGGTCAACGGTTCCGATTACGATGTCGTGGTCACGCCGGAAGGCGAAGTCAGCTCGATGCATCCGGCCGATGCCGCGCCGGTCAATCCGGTGCCCGCCGCTGCGCCGGCAGTCAATAAGCCGGCCATTTCGGTCGGTGCGCCGATGGCCGGCACCATCTTCAAAATCAATATCGCTACCAACCAGCATGTCGAGGATGGCGATGTGATCCTGATTATGGAAGCGATGAAAATGGAAACCGAGGTACGCTCCACCCATAGCGGCACCATCGTCAGCATCGAAGTCAGGGAAGGTGACGCGGTCACCGTAGGGCAACCGCTGGTCACCATCGCATGAGCAATATGGGCGAGTTGCTGGAAACGCTGTGGCAGACCACCGGCATTGCCAATTTCACCTGGGGGCAGGCGCTGATGGTCGGTATCGGCCTGCTGCTGCTGTATCTCGCCATTGGCAAAAAATTCGAGCCCCTGCTGCTGGTGCCAATGGGCTTCGGCGCTATTCTGAGTAATATTCCGATTGCAGAAATTTCCGGCCCCGAAGGCCTGCTCGGCATCCTCTACAAGGCCGGTGTCGAAACCGAGATGTTCCCGCTGATTATTTTCATGGGGGTCGGGGCGCTAACCGATTTCGGTGCCCTGATTGCCATGCCGCGCACCCTGTTACTCGGTGCGGCAGCGCAGTTCGGCATCTTCACCACCCTGATCGGCGCACTGGCGCTGAATCTTATTCCCGGCTTCCATTTCACCCTGGCCGATGCCGCCTCCATCGGCATTATCGGCGGCGCAGACGGCCCGACCGCCATTTTTGTCGCCTCCAAATTATCGCCCGATCTGCTCGGAGCCATTGCCGTGGCAGCCTATTCCTATATGGCGCTGGTGCCGATTATCCAGCCGCCCATCATGCGTCTGCTGACTACCGAGAAAGAGCGCTGCGTGCGCATGGAACAACTGCGCCATGTCAGCCGGGCTGAAAAAATCGCCTTTCCGATTACCGTGCTGATGTTATGCGTGATATTCCTGCCCACAGCCGCGCCGCTGATCGGCATGCTCACCTTCGGCAATCTGCTGCGGGAATGCGGTGTCGTAGAGCGCCTGTCCAATGCAGCGCAAAATGAAATCATCAATATGGTCACGCTGGCGCTGGGCCTGTCGGTCGGCTCCAAGTTACAGGCCGATCACTTTCTGCACCTGGAAACGCTCGGCATCCTGTTATTGGGGCTGATTGCTTTCGGCATCGGCACTGCCGCCGGCGTATTGATGGGCAAGCTGATGTACCGTATGAGCGGCGGCAAGGTTAATCCGCTGATTGGCGCAGCCGGCGTATCGGCGGTGCCGATGGCGGCGCGCGTGGTGAACAAGGTGGGGCTGGAATCCGACCATCATAATTTCCTGCTGATGCACGCCATGGGCCCGAATGTGGCCGGCGTGATTGGATCGGCAGTGGCCGCCGGCGTTCTGCTGGCCATAGTTGGCGGCTGATTTATGATGGCGGATCATTTATTGGAGCACAAAATGAAGTATATCAACACATGCCTGTTGGCATGCCTGCTGCTCAGTGCGGCAATGGCCAGTGCAGGCCCTTCAGCGCACCGCACGCAGGGAGAATCCGGACTGCTCAACAACCTGTTCGGCAGCCGCGATACAGAACCGGAACAGCCCACGCCCGCCACGAGGCCGAACACCGCGCAAAACGCATCCCGACACATCAAACCCGGCATGTACGATGGCGTCTGGCGCAATGACCATGACCGGATTGTATTGATCAAACAAATCCACCGCACCCTGTATGTTAGCGGCAGCAGCGATCATGCCGCCTGGCAGGCGCAATGCGTCACCGGAGGCGATTCCGCCAGCTGTGTCGGCAGCGGTATCAGCAATACGGCTGGCGAATTTCGTTATGAGAGCAGCCTGCATGCGGATGGATTGCGCCTGCAGTCAGCGTGGACGCGTCGCTACCGCAGCGGCCACACCCGCTCAGGCCGCAGCACCCTCATCAGCCGCTGATAACATCAAACTGCTGCCCCATAAAAGCGGTACTGGTTTTTACCCGACTGCTTGGCTGCATACATGGCCTTGTCGGCCCGCAACAATAGCGTCTCAACATCAGTGCCATCATCAGGGCAGACGGCGACGCCGATACTCAGCGTAACGTGCAAGGCCTGCTGCTTGAATTCAACCGGTTCAGCCAGCGCCGTTAACAAACGATCCAGCATGGGCATGCAATCATCGCGACAACTTAAATTCGGCAACAGAATGACAAACTCATCCCCGCCGAGCCGCACCACCGTATCCGCAGCCCGCACACAGCGGCAGAATCGTTGCGCTGTCTGTACGAGCACCTCATCACCGGCATCATGTCCGTAGGTATCATTGACTGCTTTAAAACCATCCAGATCAATAAACAGCACCAGCAGCACTGTATTTTTTTGGCGCTGGTTATTTTTAATTTCCTGCGCCAAACGATCTGTCAACAGCATCCTGTTCGGCAGGCCGGTCAAGGCATCATGGTTGGCGATATGATGCAAATCCTTCTGACGCTCCATTAACTGCGACACATTGGAGAACACCCCCACATAGTTGGTAATGACGCCGTCATCATTTTTAATGGCCGACAGGTTCAGCCACTCGCTGATAGTCTCACCATCCCTGTTTTTATAATGCGTTTCGCCAACCCAGTGGCCATGCACATTCACCTCATGCCAAATCTCCGAATTCTCACTCAGAGCCGGGTGAATCGCGCGTATATTTTGTCCGGTCACGTCATCCTCACTGCAGCCGACGATGCTGCAAAAAGACGGATTGGCATCCACCAACAAACCATCGACATCGGTAATGAAAATGGATTCCAGCGTATTTTCAATTACCTTGCCGGCCAGTTGCAAGCGCTGCTCTGCTTTTTGTCGCTCCACAATTTCCTGCATCAGCTGGAGCGTTTTAGCGGTCAGGTCATCATACATCGCCAGAATGGTTTCAATAAGGACTTTTGCAGACCCGGACATTTCATGGTCTGCATTGCGCTTCGCATCCTCAAACGCGGTACCCTGTTGTACCGCCAGCACGACTTTCGTCATCCAGATATCGGAATCCAGAATATGCAATGCCAGCCAGTGCACCAGGAAGGACAAGGTTTCATCCAGCACGGCCTGTATCGACTGATCCTGCATTTTCTGTTGCGCCAGACGGATTTTCTCTTCAAATTCGTGATGACTCTGCAAATGACCTTTGGCTGACGGATCAGCCCCGAAACAGGACAGCATAATCTTTTCTTCGGCACGGAAATGATATTCCACATAGTCCGCCAGCTCGATGAGCACCGACTGCAGCGTATCCACATCGACACTGCCGGTGGCATGCGCTGCCAGTTTATTGATCAGGTGGAGTAATTGCTTGTGTTGCTCATCAATAATATCAATGCCGGTTGCAAAGTTAACATTCCACGGAAATATCTCTACACTATGACCCATTGTTCCCCCCTCAGGTACTCATTACACGCCCTGCAGCAGCGCCTTGGCCGCCTCGGCATCAAACTGCTCTTTTTCCACCCGCAAATAGGCCACGTTCTCTTCTTCAGCAATGCGGACTTCCCAGACGCCGGACATGGCCAGCAATTGCGCTTCCAGCGATTTCACATCATCAATACGGGCTGTGTCCACATGCAGCATCATGGCCGAACGCATACGCGGCGGCGCCATGCCGAACGCCAGACCCAACCATAGCAATGCGCCGATGGAACTGGCGATAAAAATACCTTCCACGCCGAACTTGCCCAGCACCATGCCGCCCCCGGCACCGCCGACAAACGCGCCGAGAAACTGACTGGTGGAATACACCCCCATGGCCGTGCCCTTGCCATCTATCGGTGCAATACGCGATACCAGCGACGGTAGTGTCGCCTCCAGTACATTATAGGCAATAAAAAACAGCAACAGGCCGGTAATCACGCCCGTCCACCCTTGATGAAACAGCGCCAGCACGGCCGCAGAAGCGGCAATCAGCGCAATCGCTGCCAGAAAAACAGGTTTCATTTTTTTACGTTTCTCGGCAATAATAATCATCGGCACCATCAGCCCCATCGCCACCACCAGAATGGGCAGATATACCCAGGAATGATGTACACTCGGCAGGTGCAGCTGATCTCTCAACACAAAGGGCAGCGCGATAAACATGGCTGTCATAATCGAATGCAATATCAGAATACCGATATCGAGCCGCAACAGTTCAAAATTACGCAGCGCAGCGCCCAGCTGGCCGGGGATGGTTTCGGCATCCCGGTGCGTTGAGCTGTGCGCCGGCGTGGGAATGGCGGTATGCAGCACCACAATCGCCCCCACAGCCAATACGGCTGTCAGCCAGAAAATGCCGTTGACTCCGATAGCTGCATCCAGCCACGGCCCCAGAATCAGTGAAACTGTAAACGACATGCCAATCGACATGCCGATCATGGCCGTGGCCTTGGTGCGAATCTCTTCACGCGTCAAATCGGCCAGCAGCGCCATCATGGCAGCGGCAATGGCGCCGGCGCCCTGCAAGGCGCGTCCGAAGATCACACCCCATATATCATGCGATGATGCCGCCACCACGCTGCCGATGGCGAAAATAATCAGCCCGGCCGTAATCACCGGTTTGCGACCGATGCGATCCGATAACATGCCGAATGGAATCTGTAGCAGCGCCATGGTCAAACCGTAGGCACCCAGCGCCAGCCCGATCAGCATCGGCGTGACGCCATCCAGGTGTTCCGCATAAAGCGCAAACACGGGCAGAATAAGAAACAGCCCCAGCATGCGCAGGCTGTAAATGCCAGCCAGAGAAAATACGCTTCGACGTTCAATCGCGTTCATAACATGCCCCTTTTCCACTATACAGGATGCGCATGCAGTGCATGCGCGGCGCATCATAGCACTGCATCAGTGCAATAGGGAAATCGAAAACAACCCGATTCAGCCGCCCCTTGTTACAGCCCGACCTCAAAGCGCAGCAGGCCGACTTTGGCGGTGGGTACTGTAGCGTCGCCGCCCGGATTTCGGATGACCTGGTAAGATGGCTGAATAGCCAGCCACGGCGTCAATACCAGTCGATAGGTCAGCTCCAGCGCGGTTTCAGCATTCAGCCGGGTATCGGCGCGAGCCAGTGCAATGCCGATATCATCCTCTCCGCGTGCAGGAACCAGGCCATGCAGATGCAGGCCGCCGCCGATATAGCGGGTCACTGTATTGCGCGCCGCCGGAGCCCAGCCGTATTGAAAGAATGCGCCGATGGCCGAATCGCCGTCAAAATGCATCAGTTCCTGATCAATCACCCCGTACAGGCCGTAGTCATTCGTGTAGGTGCGCGCGCCGACTGTGATGTCCGCTGTGTGATGCCAGTAGCCCAGTTTATACGAGCCGGTTCCGGAACTGAATCCGGCTTCGCCAATCATCAGCTTGCCTTCGGCTGCATGCAGCGCACGCGTGGACGGATCGCCGTCATATACGGCGGCCTGCACATACAGATCATCGCTCGGTTCAACGCGCACCCGCGCCGCCAGCCCCGCTTTGGGAAAAATGGAGAGTGGCGCATTGGCCGACATATCCGGCCCGACGCCGAATGAGGAATTGATAAACAAGGAACCGTAATCGGTCACATAGAATTCTGAATTCAAATCATGCAACCCCAGCAGAATCGACAAGGCACCATGCAGAAACTGCTGCTCATACCATGCTTCCTGCACCAGTGCATTATCGGGCGCTTCGATATTGCTGGCCGTCTGCAAATCGCCAATCGTATTGGCGCTGGGATCGCCGCCATGATTGCGCAAACCATACACAAACAGCGTACCGCCCGGCCATAAGCCCATCTTCTCACTGTCCATTGTAATGGATACATCGAGATTATCCTGATAAATTACATTGTGGCCACCGGGCGCGCCGCCGGAAAAATCACGTACAAACTCGCCGGTATACGCGCCTTCTATGGTCACGCCGCCATCATCCAGCCGCTGGCGCGCACCGCCCCAGTTCCCCGTGATACCAGGCCAGTTCAATAAGCCATCATCATGCCCGTGCACAACCGCTTCCTGTTGCGCGCCAGAGGGTTGCCCCGGAAAACCGGGCCCTCCTCCCGCCAATGCCGACTGCGCCGCCATCAGTATCGCCACACACAGCTGAAAAACCAGACCAAAAAAAACGCCTATCACCTTACCCCCCCCTTAGCATTAAAAAAACAAGTCAACGATATTCACTGCAACTGCCACAGCCGTTTACCCTTAAACATCACCTGTTTCCATTGCGATATCCGCCCTTCCGGCGTCTCGGTCGCGCCGGAGACAAAATATCCGCCCCGATGCATGCAGCGCGCAATCCGGTCGAGCACCAGCGCCCGCTCTTCCGGTGTGAAATAGATCAATACATTGCGACAGAACACCACATCAAACGGCCCGTGCTTGCGCACCTTGCTGACCAGGGAATCTTCAATCAGATTGGCATAATCAAAATGCATCATCGCCTTCAACTCCGGGCGCACAACCCAGCGATTACCGTCCTGATCAAAAAATCGCACCAGCTGCTTCACCGGCAGGCCACGCTGCACTTCCATCTGGCTATAGATACCGGCCTGCGCATAAGCCACCGCCTTGGCGGAAAAATCCGTACCCAGAATATGCACCCGGCCCGGCTCTGGCACGCTTTCGCTGGCGGTCATGGCAATCGAACACGCTTCCTGCCCGGTCGAGGAGGCCGCCGACCAGATCCGGATTTTGCCATGCCGTCCCTTGGCATGAGTCAATTCCGGAAAAATCATATCGCGCAGCGCCTCAAACGGATATTGATCGCGGAAAAACAGGGTTTCATTGGTGGTCATGGCATCGAGAAAGTGCTGTGTTAATTCGCTGTTCTCGTTCATGCGAACCTGCCGGGCCAGTGCATTGGCATCGGCCAGCTTATGCTCGCGCAGTAAACGGGAAGTTCTGGATTTGATCAGATACTCTTTGTTATCATCCAGCGACAATCCGATCCGGCGCAATAAAAACGTCTGCAAATAACGAAATTCAGAGCTCTGCATATCATCTCCCTCCCGGCGCAGGCGTTCTCTTGCCGGCAATCTGGGCGATCGCGCCGGCAATCTGATCCAGCGCCAATACATCATTGGCCGCACCCGCTTTCACGGTTGAGCCGGGCATGCCCCAGACCGCGCTGCTGGCTTCATCCTGCGCAATGACATAACCCTTTACCTCGGCAATTTTTTTGGCTCCGTCCGCCCCGTCCGCGCCCATGCCGGTCAGTACAATGGCCAGTGTTTTCACCACCGGCGCCAGTTTGGCCAGGGAATAAAATGTCCTGTCCACCGCCGGCTTGCAGTGATGCATTTTCGGCCCGTCCACCAGCTTCGCCGCCAGCCCCACCCCCTTGCGCACCACTTCCATGTGAATTTCACCCGGCGCGATATAGACATGGCCGGGCAACAGCCCCATGCCGTCTTCAGCCACCATGACGCTCAGTTGCGATTCCTGATTCAAGCGCGTCGCCAGACTCTGCACAAACAGCTTCGGCATATGCTGGGTAATGGTCACCGGCGCAGGAATATCGCCCGGCAAGGCTGAAAACACTGCGCTCAATGCCGCCGGCCCGCCGGTGCTGGAGCCAATAGCAATCACATCCGGTCGAAACCCGCTCGGCTTCCTGAAGCTGGCCGCCTGCGTCTGCTGCGTCAGCCGCTTGCCACGAACCACCCGGCCTACGCTCTGGGCGGAAAACAGGCGTCTGGATAGCAATTTGGTCAATTCACCCTGGGCATCTGTTCCCGAACCTTTCGGCTTGACAATAAAATCACAAGCACCCGATTCCAGTGCCTCAATCGTGCGTTCCGCATCTGTTTCCGTCTCACAGGCCACCACCACCACCCGTGTATCCGGAGCTTTATTCTGCAAGGCTTGAAGCACTTCAATGCCATTCATCAGCGGCATATTCATATCCAGCGTCATCACATCCGGCTTCAACTGTTCGATCTGACGCAGCGCCATCTGACCGTCGCTGGCCGTCCCGACGACATCCACGCCGTCAATATCGCTCAGGCAACGACGCATAAACGAACGGAACACCACCGAATCATCCACCACCAGGGCGCGCATATTCTTTTTCACTCGACTATCTCCAGCCCGACCATTGCCAGCTTGCCGGCCACCATGTCTTTATCGAACGGTTTCATAATGTATTCATCCGCACCGGCCGCCAGCGCCTTGAGCATTTGCGACATGCCGGTTTCGGTGGTCACCATAATCACTTTCGGTTTGGCGCCATGCTCCGGCATGGCGCGCATGGCGACGAGAAAATCATAGCCGTTCATCACCGGCATATTCCAGTCCAGCATCACCACATCTGTATCAGGATGCTCCGCCATCGCATCCAACGCCTGTTGGCCATCCTCCGCCTTGACGGTTTCGTAACCCAGCTGATTCATAATCCGGCCCAGCGCCACCCGCACCACCTTGGCGTCATCCACAATCAATGCTTTCATATCTCACTCCCAATCATTCAAAACCCAAACCTTATAATCCTCAATCTTTTTTTACCGCCAAGGACGCAAAGGTACGCAAAGTAAAATCAAGACCATTATTGGTAAAAATCATGGTTATCTGCTGGCATCCATATTCAATTATCCTTTCCTTCGCCCTTGAACGGTTTCCTTTGCGTACCTTTGCGCCCTTGGCGGTAAATGCTTTTGCCTTGTCTTTGATTTTAGTGCAGCACACGGCCTTCATCGATATCTTCGATTTGCGGAATCGTCATGGCGATGAAGCGTTCCACATTCACCAGCACCACCACCCGTTCCTCCTGCTTGAGCACACCTTCGCTGACATCCTGCCAGATACGATCCAGCGTCTTGGGCGTCTTTTCATACATGTCCGGATCCAGATCAATCACTTCACCGACTTCATCCATCACCAGCCCGAAATCCTCGCCGGACATGGTTTCCACAATGGCCACCCGATAATGCTCCGTTTCACGCGCCGGCAAACCAACCACCTTGCGCACATCCAGCTGGGTAATCACCCGCCCGCGCAGATTGATCAAACCCATCACCGCATCCGGCGCCAGCGGCATATCCGTACTCGGTTGCGGCGTCACCACCTCGCGCACCTGCCGCACCTGCAGGCCCAGCCATTGTTCACCCACCCGGCAGGTCAGCAACTCGGAACTGCGCTGCGGTGCGCTGACCGGCCTCAATACACCTTCTGAACCCATATCCGCCTCCTTATTCCGCTGCATCGCCGGATACGATATGTGCATCCACGCTGTTGATTTTATCCACCCCGTGATGACCCATGGCCGTCTGCAAATGCTCGACCAGCGAATGGCGATCAAATTTCACCAGCACATCATCGAAGTGCTTGCGACCCTCTTCATCATCCTCATCCGGCGGCGTCGCCGTCAGCGCCATCACCGGAATGCCTTTCAGACGCGGTTGCGAGGCAATCCAGTCGGCCAGTTCATAACCATCCATATTGGGCATTTCGATATCGGTCAGAATTATGTCCGGCGTTTTGTCGGCCAGAATCCTGCATGCCTCCTCGCCATCGGAGGCTGTCCAGATATCATAATTCATGGCCTGCAACACCGGCACCACCAGGTTGCGGAAAAACGGCGTATCCTCGACAAACAGAATGCTGCGCCGTTTCTCTTCGCCCCCCCCATCACCCGATGACTGACTGAACCAGTCCGGCACGGCTCGTTTGATCACATCGAACACATCCACCACTTCGGTGGCCTGCTCCAGAATGACCGCCGTGCCGAGATAGAATTCTTCCTGCGACGGTTTTTTGATTTCCAGCGGTATCTCCAGAATATCGACAATCTCATCCACCTGCAGACACATACGATGCTTGCCGTCCGACAGGATCAGGCCATAGACTTCATCCGCGTCCTGACTATCCAGCCCGGCCAGGTCGCCCCAGCGCAACACCGGAATCACTTCGCCACCCCGATACTGCAACACCTCTTTGGCGCCCGATGTCTCAATATTGTCAGCCGGGAATTTTTCCAGCCGTTCCACCAGTGCCATCGGAATAGCGAAATGACCGCCGCATTGCCGGAACACCAGCACATGTTGCAGGTCATGCAGGCTGATCCCCGCCTCTTCATCCTGCAGGCTGGCGGCATGATCGGCTTCTTCGGAGAGTTCCATCATCTGAGCCAGGCCATTACAATCGAGAATCGGAATCACGCTGCCATCGCCGAGTATCGAACAGCCGCCATAATGGCTCAGATGCTGAAAGTGCAGGCCGAGCGGCTTGACCACAATTTCTTCCGCCCCGTAAATCTCATTGACCAGAATACCGAAGGTGCGGTCGCCAACATCAATCACCACAATCGAACCTTCATGCGGCGTTGCATCCGCCAGCTTCAGCATTGAAGCCAGCTCCAGCACCGGCAACAAACGACCACGCAAACGAAAAAACGGGTGCCCGCCAATCGTGCGCCAGTCATCCGACGAGGCCGGCGCACTGAGTAATTCACGAATGCTGATTTGCGGGATGGCATAGCGACGATCCATGCAACGTACAATCATGGCTGAAATAATTGCCAGCGTCAGCGGGATGCGAATACGCAACACCGTGCCCTTGCCCACCTCCGATGAGAGATCAATGCTGCCGCCGACTTTTTCAATCGATGTTTTCACCACATCCATGCCCACGCCGCGCCCGGATAAATTACTGACCTTGTCCGCCGTGGACAGACCGGCATTGAAAATCAGTTGCAGCGCCGCCTGATCAGGCATGGCATCAGCCACCTCCTGACTCAATACGTCCATACTGACCGCTTTGGCTTTTACCCGCGCGGCATCAATACCGCCGCCGTCATCGGAAATGGTAATCACGATATAACCGGATTCCTGCGCCGCCACCAGTTTGAGCACGCCCTCTTCCGGCTTGCCGGCTGCACGACGCACATCCGGCATTTCCACACCATGATCGCAACTGTTGCGGATAATATGGGTTAGCGGATCTTTCAGGGCATTGAGTATGCTGCGATCAAGTTCGGTTTCCTCGCCTTCCATGACCACCCGAATGCGTTTATCCAGCGATTTGGACATTTCGCGCACCACGCGCGGTACGCTGCTCCAGATGGTTTTGATCGGCTGCATGCGCGTTTGCAATAATTGCGACTGCAAACGTTCGGTAACCTGATCGATTTCCCGACCGACGCGCATAAATTCCATCGAACCGGATTCATTGACCATTTGCAACAGTCTGTTGCGCGTCAGCACCAGCTCGCCCACCTGATTCATCAGCTTATCCAGCAGCGATACATCCACGCGGATACTACCGGCGCTCTTGGGTTTTCTGGCCGGCGCTACCGCAGTGCTCTGAGCGGGGGCGGCTTTGGCCGGCGCACTGGCGGGTTGCGGCGCAGCGGCGGGGGCGGCATCGGTTTTAGTCTCCGCCCGTTGTTCCTCAGCGGCTTCCGGTTCGGGGGCGGCTGTTTCCGGTTCGGGAGCGGCAGCAGGTTTTTTCTTTGTCACGCCGCCTTTGGCGACCAGCGCCTTGGCCAGCCCAAGAATTTTCAATGCATCCGCCGGGCTCACTGCTTCGAGGTCGCGCAGCGGCGCAAAACCGGCGTCGATCACCTGCTCCGGCCTGTGCCAGCCCTGCGCTGTCAGCGCGGCGCGGATGGATTCATCGAAGTCTCCGGCCCAGTCATCCACCGTGATATCATCATCTGCATCAACGGTTGCGGCTTGCGCTGTAGCCGGCTGTGCTTCGGGCTGTGCCAGCGGCGTTTCAGGAGCTGCTTGCTGCTGCGGCGCAGTCATACCCGCGCCGGCCATGGTCTCCACCAGCCGCTCCGCCGCCTGCAAACGCGAAATCAGTGAACTGTGATCGAGTACCGGCTCGGCGCCATCGGCCTCCAGCCCTTGCAGATAGCCGTTGATGCCATCGGCGCAAGCCAGCAAGAGGGATACAATATCTTCATTCACCTGGAATTTGAGCGAACGGATTTTACCCAGCAGGTTTTCGCCGGCATGGGCAGTTTTTTCCAGCCCCTTCAGCCCCAGAAAGCCGCAACTGCCTTTCACCGTATGAATCACCCGGAAAATAGAATTGACCAGTTCCTCATCCTGCGGATTGGCTTCCAGTTCCATGAGTTGTTCCTCAATGGAGGCCATATTCTCATTGCTCTCGGTTAAAAACTCCGCCAGCAGTTCCTCATCCATTTCCATCACTCGCTCCTGTTAAAACAACATACTGCCGACGGTTTCAATCAGGGCATCCGGTTCGAAGGGTTTGACCAGCCAGGCTGAAATGCCCGAGCCGTGGCCGACCGCCTTTTTCTCTTCGCCCGATTCCGTCGTCAGCATCACGATCGGCGTTTCCGCATAAGCTGCTGTCTCCCTGAGCTGCTGAATCATGCTCAAGCCATCGAGATTGGGCATATTCAGATCGGTCAGGATTAAATCATAGGGGTGATCGCTGCTGGCTATCGCCATGTCCAGCCCGATCTGTCCGTCTTTGGCTTCATCGACATTAAAATCGACGCTGAGCAGGGTGCGTTTCACGGTAATCCGCACCATGGTGGAATCTTCCACAATCAGAATTCTTGGCCCGCTCATAACTCCTCCTTCAATACCATACGTTCTTCTTCCATCACATAGCGTTTCTCAACCGCCTCTTTCCACACCGCCGGCGGCGCTTCAGGCGCGGCATCGCCCCAGTCATGCAGACACGATTTGACATTATTCATACGCTGCGACACCCGGTCGATATTCTGCAAATCGGTCAGCGCCGCCATAATGCGATCTTCTACTTCGGCGCTGACGCCCATGTCCAGAATCTCGGTCAATTTCACCAGCCCGTCTTCAGCACTTTGTTCCAGCAACTGCACCGAACCATCGACCTGTTTCTCCAATACCCTGATTAATCGTTTATCGGCCACTTTCGGCCATACTGCATCCGCCATCACTTCGCCCTCCAATACATTTTCTGTTGCCGGAGCATCCGCACCGCCAAGGCTGGCTAACGCCAGGGAAGCATCTGGCATTCGCTCATCTGGACGCTCCACATGAATCTCTTCTTTCACACCGGCTGCTGATTCCTTTTCAACAAGCGCTTCTTCAACCGGCTTTGCTGTCATTGCTTCTGTTTCTGCTTTTACGTCTTCTTTTGCTTCTGTCGCCGCTTCCGCTTCCGGCACATCTTCAGCAGCTACCGGTTCATCCAACTGCGCTGTGGCGGTTTCATCTGCCGCTACGTCCACGACCGGCTGTTTCGATTCAGGTGTTTCTCCAGCTGGCGCAGAGGCCAGTATATCGTTCAGGGCAGCACGTTCTTCTGCCATCACATAGCGCCCCTGCACAGTCGCAATCCAGCTCTGCTGCGTACTGGCCGCCGGCAATGCGGCATGCCAGTCCTGCAAGACAAATTTGACGTTGTTCATGCGCTGCGATACCCGGTCGATATGCTGTAAATCAGTCAGCGCCGCCATAATTTTGGCCTCCACAGCCGCCCCGACATCCATATCGAGAATTTCACTGAGCTTGATCAGCGCATCTTCACTGCTCTGCTCCAGCATCTGCTGCGCCCCGTCCATCTGCGCCGCCAGCACGCCAATCAGGCGTTTGTCCGCCTGCGCCGGCCACACCGCCTCATCCATCACTACTGCCGTAGCTGTCGCTTCGGCAGGAGCGGCTGTCGCCGCTACGTCAACTGCAAGCACCGCCTGTTCCTGTTGCGCAGGCGCATCTATTACTGCTTCTCCGCTTTCCTCTGTGTCGCTTTGTTTCTGTGTTAAATCTTCTTCTTTCTCTACTGTTTCGATTTTCTTTGTGTCTTTGTGCCTTTGTGGTAAATCGTTTTCCTGCTCTTTTTCCTCTGTTTTAAGCTCATCCTGCTGGGTCAGCACGCCGCGCCGGCAAAACAGCAACTCGGCACTGTCCAGCGGCAAATCCATCTCGTTCGCCGCCACCCCGGCCAGCAAATACATGCCGCTGACATGCTCCTGCTGCACAGCCGGAAAGGCCGTATCCAGCAAGGCATAGGCATTGCGTTGCTGGACATCCGGCTGCAGCATCAGATACCCCATCAACAGCCAGCCGCGCCGCAGTGATTCGCGATACACCGCCGCCCAGTCTGTCGCCTTACACCCTGGCTGCGCCCCATGGCGATCGTCATCGAGCAAGCGAGCGGACTCCACGCTCTCCACCAGCACCGTATCGCTCAACATGGCTTCCATAAAACGGAACACCTTATCCTGTTGGGCACTGGCCTCTGCATCGAAGTGGCGGCACGCTTCATTAAGCAAACGCCTTGCCATAAACACATCATGAAACGCATCGGGCGAACCGACATGTGTTTCCAGCAGCGGATAATCACATGCGGCCTGCACAAAGCCGCGCACATGCTCACCCTTGCGCGGCAATACCATCAGTTTCGGCGGCGTCCACCATTTTGCCTTGGCCTTGCGCGCGGCCAGCATCTGCGCCACCTGATGATACCACAGTTCCAGCACCGAATCCTCGCTGTTACCATCATGATCCTCGGGGTAAAACATCATCACCTTGCAACCACGCAACTGCGCCACCAGCAGTTCGGTATCCATACCATCCCATGCATGCACGGATGCTTTGAGTTCACAGCTCCGGGCTGCATCGGCCACATCGTGCAACTGCCGGTTGGCGCGGGTCAGGGCGTCTTCACCGGCAGTACTGAATACATGTACGGTCAGTTTATGATGATTCAGCGCCATTTCCTCCACCATGGCCGGCAGGCCGTGATGCCAGCCGAGGAAGATCATCGACAGATCCCATGTCTCCGGCCAGGTGAAGGTCTTGAGTACATTCTCATGCGCCTTACCAGCCTCGCCCAGCGCCCCTTCCAGTATGCCCGGCCACAGGGCCGGCGTATTGCCAATGGCAATCACATCGGTGAATGTCTGCGTCTGTTTCGCCCGCATCAGATCGGAAAACAGCACCGGCTCGCCGCTTTCGTTGATTGCCGCCATCAAATTGACGCCCTGCACAAAGCACTGCGTCAACCAGTGTTCCAGCGACAAGGACTGCCCGCCATGTTGAATCACCGACATACCGCCAACCGGCTCGATTTCGATGTCCCAATGCAGCGCAAATAATCCTGTTTCCCCGTCCACCACATCGAGCAGCTTCATGCCCAGCGCCGGCATATGGGCGCAGTGATGCATCTGATAGAGCATGCGCGCCGCCACCGAGGCCGAGTCGAGCACAGGCATGGCCAGTGACTGGCCATACAGCGTTTGCAGTCGGGGCGATAATGCGGCATCGGCCACCACCAGCCCGTCGGCCTGCGCATCGCGTTTGAGGTGATGCATATCCACCACATCCTGCTGCGTTTCCAGTCCGTCCGCCGGCATAAAGAAGAATAATTGCCGGATGCCGCTCAGGTTAAATCGCGCCATCATGCCGCGTTCGCCGTTATCCACCTGGCGCACGGTCAACCAGCGCCCGATGCTGCGCGCCTCGGCAATGGGCTCGCCGAAAAACAGCCATACCGACGGAAACGAACGGCGCATACGTACGCACAAACGATCCAGTTGCCGCAAAATCGTTATCGCCTGCGCATTGCCGCCGACAAACATCATATGTTCACGCGCCGATAAGGGTGAATTGGACAGCTCGCGCAACAAAAACTGCATCACATTCGAGCCGAGGCCGACCAGCAGCGCGAAGAAAAACACCCCGGCCATCACCAGCGCCACGGTCATGCCGACCAGCCACGGCGAATAGGCCATGGGCGGGGCTGCGCCCGGATCCATAATCAGGCGGAATACAAACAGGATGATTTGAAACGGCGCATAATCGGCCATATTCATATTGCCATCATCATTGATATCCATGGCCGGATAGAGGTACACGACCGACAACGAACCGATCACCAGCAAGGTGACCAGCATCCCCATCAGCATACTGATTTCACTGCGCACTTCCTGCATTTGCGCCACTTTGCTGACGGCCTTGCCGATATTACTGAGCGGGTTGAGCATCACCAGGAAACGCGCCAGCCGCAGCAGCACCCAGAATGGCGACAGGCCGGGAATCAGCCCCGTCACGGCGACCGAAGCCATCAAATCCAGCGGTAAAAATGCCTGTTCCGCCTTGCGGCGTCCGCCCTCTGGCAACACCCGTGCAATGGATACGCCACGGCATAGCAGTTCCAGCAATAATACAATGCCGACATACAGTCCGACGCGATCCAGCGCCAGCCCGACGCCGGCCAGCGCCACCACCAGCAGCGCAAAGGGTAAGGAATAAACAAAGGTATCATGGGTGAGAAAACGAAAAATGCGCAGCATACGCAGCAGATACATGCCGCGAAACAGCCGCGCCAGGCGCAGATAAAACCCCTGCGAAACCACACTGGTAGGAACCAGCATGGCTGAAAACAGGCTGATGGTCGCCAAGCCGTCGAGCAGCAGAAAGGCCAGTTCCGATTTATTGTCCCAGCCGTTCTCCTTTTGCAGCCAGAATCTGATACACCACTCGAAGGTGAAAAACAGCGCCAGCGGCAGCATAATCCATATATAGCGCTCAAAGGCGCACAGCCCCAGCGCCACGACGATCATCATGGCATAACGCGGATGCGAAAACACCCGCTCGCCCAGCAACAGCCAGGCGCGCCGGCTGCGTCCGCCAGCCAGCCAGGCCGGCATCTCGCCAGCGCCCTGATTCAACCCGACAGCAACGGCATCGCGTGCAAGCGGGGCATCTGTCTTCACCTGCTGTTCGACATTCATATCACCGTCTGAACGGGGCGTCCCGGCAGGAGGCGTTGCAGGCCGCATGGTTGCACTTGCGCTCAGCGGCGCATCAGCAGCCAGCACTGGCGCAGCAGCTTGCCTGCTGCTGCCAACGACCGGTGATTGCTGCTGCGCCTCGCCATCGCGACCTAGCGACGCAATTCGCCCAAAAAATCGGTCACCCGCTGCGACAATTCGCCGCCCTTGTCGGTCAACTGACCAGCCACACCCAGCACATCCACCGCTGCGCGTCCGGTTTCCTCAGCCGACTCACTGACCCCGCCGATCTCTTCGGAGGCCCGGTGGGTGGCATCGGATGCATACTGCACGCTCTGGGCAATTTCACGGGTGGCCTCGTTCTGTTCCTCGGTGGCCGCTGCAATAGCCTGATTGATTGTATTCATGCGTTCGATAATCTCGCTGATATTGCCGATAGCGCCGGCCGCATCTTCACTTTGACCCTGAATATGCGCGATTTGCTCGGAAATCTGCTCAGTCGCCCGCGCTGTCTGATTGGCCAGTTCTTTCACCTCTCCGGCCACTACGGCAAAACCACGTCCGGCATCGCCTGCACGGGCCGCCTCGATACTGGCATTGAGGGCCAGCAGATTGGTCTGCTCGGCGATATCGGTAATCACCCGGATCACCTCGCCGATCTGCTCGGAGGCCGAGGACAGACTGCCCACCGTCTCATTGGTCTTGTTGGCTTCATCCACAGCCTGATGCGAAATCTCCACCGCTTCGCGCACCTGCCGGGTGATTTCAGCAATGGATGCGGATAATTCTTCCGATGCCGAAGCCACCGTCACCACATTGGCGCTGGCTTCCTGGGCGCTGCCGGATACCGATTCGGCCTGCGCCGAGGACTGCTCGGCCATGGCCGACAGGGCTTCCGCCGATTCCTGCATGCGGCTGCCATAATCCATAATTTCGCTGACCACCGCGCCAATGCCGCTTTCAAAATCACTGGCCAGTTCCTGACGTTCGGTCACATCCACCCAGGTCACCATAATAGCCACCCAGTCGCCCTCATTATTATCAATCGGGAATGCCTCGAATTCGATGGCGTGGCCGCTGGCCACAAAGCTGGCCTTGGCCGGCAGATTCGATTTGGAAGCCAGAAAATTGCGCTGATGAGACGGGTTCTTGTGGAAAATATCAATGCATTTACCCACCAGTTCATCGGCCCGGCAGGGCAGGAAATCCTCAATCGACCTGAACAGCTTCAGGGCCGCCGGGTTCAAATAGCTAATGGTCAGATCACTGGTATTGGCCAGCATCGTGGCCGCCGGCGTAGTCTCGACAATTTGCTGTAACTGGAAAGCCTGGCGGGTGGTTTCCTGCAATTTCTTATAAGCCACCACAATGGTACCGATCGCACCGGCCATGTGTACATCCAGTGCCACATTCGTATCGCCGTCATCCAGCGCATCCATGGCTGCAGCCACCTCGCGCAACGGCGCCAGGATGGATTGCACAATCGCATACAGCAATACCAGCACCAGCATCAGCATTCCCATGGCAATACCCCAGAACTTCAGCGCCTGACCATCATGAATGGTCGCAACTGCTGCCCGCTTGCTGTCAATCACCGCTCCCAGGCCCTGATCCATACGTTCCAGCGTCGGAATTAACTGTTCATCGAATACCGCATCAAACTCGCCACTGAGTTTCGCCATATCAAAACGCTTGCGTGCATAATTGCCAAAGCTGTCCGCATAACTGGCCAGTTCGCGCCGCAAAGTCTGCTTTTCATCACCACTGATCTCGGAGGATGCATCCAGCAAACGCTTGAAATGCGCCACTTCCTCAGCGTGTTCCCGCAGGTATTTTTCGGCTCCGCGTATCACGAAATCTTTTTCATGCCGGCGCAACATCAACATCGAAATCATCAGTTTATCGCCGCCGACCTTCTTCAAATGCCGTTCAATAGCATGCACCGCATCGCGCAGTTTACCGCGCAAACCAATTTTTTCATTTAATCCCATCGCTGTTTTATCGGCGGCATAACGCCTCACCAGCTGATCATAGCGATCCAGCGCATCGCCGAAGCTGGCAATATCCCGACGCAGAGTCTCACCCGTCACCTCCGTTTTCAGGGCTTTGACGGCAGCATGATTCTCGGCGTTCACCGCCTTATATTCTTCGCTCAGACCACTCTTGCCGGAGCTCAGGCGCATCACCAGCGCATCCTGCCATTTGATCTGCTCGGCCAGCCCGTCCAGCTTTTCCATGGATTTTGACAGGGCGAACATCTGGCCGTCAATTTCCTCCAGCGCCGCCATGGCGCTGTTATGCACCAGCCCTGCCATCACCACAGCCAGCACAGTCAGACAGCCCACCGCCGCCAATCGCTGCGCCACCGTAAATTTGTCGTACCATTTATGCTTCCGCTGCTCCGCCATCTGTGCCGCCTCCATGTGTTATATTAAAACCAACGCCCGTTTCAAGCAATTCACATGCCAGCCAAATGCGCATAAATGCTGGCCCGGCTGATTTATCGGGCGGTCATCGGGCAGGCTTTACAAGAAGTTTTCTGCTAGCATTCGACCATGTCCATCCACCTGGTTTCATTAAGCCCGACTACAGCAGATCGCCTGCTGCATCATACGGTTGTCGCCCTGCGCCAGCGCTGGTCTGTCCTGAAGGCATCCGGCCCCGGATTGCGCGACTACCTGCAAGGCCAGATCACCCAGGATATGAACAGATTAAGCCCCGATCACGGCATTCACGGCTGTATATTATCGCCGCAGGGCAAGGCGGTTTCCGATCTGTATATCGTTGAAACCAATCATGATGCGTTACTCATACTCACACCCGCCTCACATGCCACTGCCACTGTATCGCGCCTGCGCCAGTTTGCGCTGGGCCAGGCTCTGCGCATCGGCATTGTCGATACGCTCGCCATTTGCTCGGTACAGGGCGCCCATGCGACACAGGCGCTGAATGATTTTGCATTACATGAACCGCAGCAAGACTGGCTGGCCTGCAGCAGCAAACAGGGTGAAGATTGTGTTGCGCTGGTTATGCCGGAAAACCCGCGCGGTTACTGGATTATCAGTCGTCAGGAGCATATCGAAAATATCATCGCCAGGCATCAACCGGTGGATGAAAGTGAAATGGACGCGATGCGTATTATCCGTGGCATTCCCGAATTTGGCGTGGAATGGGATGCAAGTATGCATCCACTCAATGCCAACCTGATTGAATTCGACGGTGTCAGCTTTGATAAAGGCTGTTATGTCGGTCAGGAAGTGACTGCCCGCATGCACTGGCGCGGCGGCATTAAAAAGAAATTGTACCGGGTCGCCATAGATGGCAGGCCTGAGATGCTCCCCTGCCCGGTGCTAACGAGCGCCAAGATCGGCGAACTGCGTTCGGCTGCCATAGACCATGAAAACAACTGCGTGGGCATCGCCCTGCTGCCTATTGAAGTGGCCGAATCGGCTGCCATGCTGGCGCTGGAAAATGGCGCACAAATCACCATCCTGGAGGCCTGCCATGCCTGATGCATTTATCTGGTATCATGCCGATGCACAACGCGAAGCCGAACTGTTGAACTGGCTGGATCAGGTCGAGCAACAGGCCGGCGTGCGCGGCAAGTTATTCCTTCGCAAAGCCAATGACGATGAGCATGACCATACCACGTTCATGGAAACCTATAGCGATGTATCACGCGCCACCATCAATCGCATCGAGAAGCTGGCCGGTTCAGCATCAATGTTTGCAGACATCGACAGGCATTGCGAAAGCTTTGTCGAGATTGGCTAAGCCATTCACCGGGGCGGAATCGGGAGTACCACCGTCTGCGGCTTTTGATTAGGGTGCCGCCATGCCAGTCCCCGTATCTGCCAACATGTCTGAAATCGTCGCTAATATTGCCGTCAAACTGATTCAGCGCCAGTCGGTCACGCCCGAAGATGGCGGTTGCCAGAATTATATTGAATCACTGCTGGCCCCGCTCGGTTTTGTGCGCACCCATGTCGATGCCGGCGGCATCACCAATAGCATCTATACCCGCCCCGGCGAATTAAACGGCGTCCTGGCCTTTGCCGGACATACCGATGTGGTGCCGACCGGCCCGGCGGAACAATGGTTGCACGGCCCGTTTTCGGCCCATATCGCAGATGGCATTCTGCACGGGCGCGGCGCTCAGGATATGAAAGGCGCCATCGCCTGCTGGATTGCAGCAGTCGCCGGTCTCTGTGGCGCATACGAGCCGATACCGACCATTCAGTTATTGATCACCTCGGATGAAGAAGGCGATTCGATTGACGGCACCATCCGCATGGTCGAACACATGCAGGCCGATAACACCCTACCCGATGCCGTTATTGTCGGCGAGCCATCCTGTGCGAAAGATGTGGGCGACACGATTCGCAGAGGTCGTCGCGGCGTGGTGCAGGTGCGCGCCAGCTTCCACGGCAAACAGGGACATTCGGCCTACCCGCAGGATGCCGATAATGCCATTCACCGCGCTGCACCAGCACTGGCGCGCGTGGCTGCAATTGACTGGGGCGAAGCGGCAGCCGGCTTCCCGGCCACCAGTTGCCAAATCACCAATATCAGCGGCGGCACCGGCGCGAGCAACGTGATTCCGGGCCAGTGCGAGGCATTTTTTGACATCCGCTATAACCCGGGCAATGATTTTGATGAAATCAAACGCACCATTGAAGCGGCCTGCGAAGGCTGTGACACCAGCCTCGATTTCGATCATGTTGCCACCGCCTTCACCACCCCGGACGGCCCGTTTCTGGATCAGGTCTGCGCCAGCATTGAACGCATCACCGGCATGAAAACCATCCGCGATACCGGCGGCGGCACCTCAGACGGGCGCTTCCTGGCAGCCGCCGGCGTACCGGTGGCAGAGCTCGGCACCACCAACAGCAGCATTCATCAGGTCAACGAACAGGTTGCGGTGCGCGAACTCGATACGCTGACCCGGATTTATAGCGATATCATAAAAACCATGAGGTTTGAGCATGACTGACAGCTCCAATAATACGAGCAAACTGGGCGCCACCACCAATCGCCCCACCAAAGTTCTGGAGACCTTCGACAACCCGAATCCGGAACGCGATTATCATATCCGTATTGATACGCCGGAATTCACCTGCCTGTGCCCCAAAACCGGCCAGCCGGATTTCGCCGAAATCAAACTGGACTATGTGCCGGATAAACTGTGCGTCGAACTCAAATCGCTCAAGCTCTATTACTGGAGCTTCAGGGATGAAGGCCATTTCCATGAGCAGGTCACCAATATGATTGCAAACGAACTGATCGCCCTGCTCGATCCGCGCCGCCTCAAGGTGACGGCAGTATTCAATGTGCGTGGCGGCGTCTATACCACCGTGGAAGTCGAGCATAATCAGTGAGTGCGACTGTTTCATTCACCAAAATGCAGGCTCAGGGCAATGATTTCATTATGCTCAATGGACTATCCTGCACGCTGCCTGCATTAAGCGACAGCTTTGTCCGCACCATCACCGAGCGCCGTTATGGCATTGGCTGTGACCAGTTGCTGGTGTTATTACCCAGCCCCAACGCGGATGCCGCCATGCGCATCTTTAACAATGACGGTTCCGAGGCCGGCAACTGCGGCAACGGCCTGCGCTGCGCTGGCGAATTATTGATGGCCGCCTCCGGCACTCAGCAGGTAAGCATTGCGCTGGCTGATCGGGTCGTCAGCGCCGCGCGCTCTGATCATGGTATTCGCGTTGACATGGGTGCGGCTGACATTAGCGGCAAAACCGATGCGCATGTCGATGTTGAAATTGGCAATGCACACCGTGTTTTCTTCGAGGCGGTAGAAACCTTTCCAACCGACCGTAATGTAGAAATCGTGACCGGTCAGGTGGCCGATCATGTCTATATCGACATTATCGAACGCGGCGCGGGTCACACCCCGGCCTGCGGCAGCGGCGCCTGTGCGACCGCCGCCGCTATCTGGCATCTGGAAGGCCACAACCGTCCGCTGAGCATCGAAATGCCCGGCGGCACCGTCACCGTGTCCGGCACGCCGGATAACCTGATTCTGGAAGGCACTGTAAAACAGACTTTTTCGGGCACATTCCCGTTTGATTGCTGAACACAGTAATTTGGACTTGCATCCGGATAAGTTTGACCCATAATCCGCGCTCCCGAAAGGGGCGTCTGAGGGCAGGTAGCTCAGTCGGTAGAGCAGAGGACTGAAAATCCTCGTGTCGGGGGTTCGATTCCCTCCCTGCCCACCACTACAATGTCATATATAGCAACAAGAAACGGAGGCTTCGGCCTCCGTTTTTGTTGATTCGGATAAGTTCGCTTTTGTCGCTATCTAACCCATCTTCGTCACCGCAACTTTCAGATTCCTTATTTCCCAACAGATTTGATCTGATCGAGGGAAGGCGTTGGCACTACATTTGTAGATTGTTAATCAGGCACGATGGTTTTCATGATTCCTCCCGGATTTTGACTGAGTCCCAGCGCTGTGTAGATGGTCTGCTGCCACGCTTCTGGTCTGGCTGCTTTTCTGATGTGGATGGTTTCATCCTGCTTCGTGCGCATCGTTGTGGTGACACGCATATGTCCGCGCATGGCAGCGACGCAAGGTTTCCCAACTGTCATGAATATTATGATCTTTGAAAGAGGTACAACATCATGAATCATAAACTATTAAAAGAAAAAGCATTAAATA
>CAZXAI010000001.1:0-38511 GCA_964638265.1 uncultured Zetaproteobacteria bacterium | reverse complement strand
GCGCCCATAAAAATCAGGCCGGTAACAGGCATACGATATGGATCGGAGTGCGATAGGGATCAATATAGCGCAACAACTGCGTAGCAATGCGTTGTTCCGGCCAGGGTGATTTCAAATTCATCCCCTGCCGCTTTGCCCATCAATTGTTGCCCCAACGGGGATGCGGGGGTAATCACCATGACCGTCAATGCACCATACTGAACCTGTAAGCCGCCCGCCTCGGCGGCAAGCCATAATAACTGCCGATTGCCCTGCTCATCACTGAGCGCAATCAAGACCGACATAGCGATGACGCTTGCAGCTTCATCAATCCTTACACGCCTGAAGTATTCAAGCGCACGTTCTACTTCGAGTAGACGGACGCCCTGCCCCTGCGCCAGATAGGAAGCCTCCAGCCCCATCGTCTCATATTTGCTGGTGCCCAGACAATCCGCATGCGTGGCTGTATCGCGAGCCATCGAAACCGCGCGTTCCAGAATCAATAAATCCGCCTGTAACTGTTCTATGATGGCATTCAAAATATCATATTTTTGTATATTCACGGACAGGATAAACGTGTTACCGATTTATACGAAAATCTATCTTGCTACTGTATCTCATCGCATGGGGTGGAAAAAATTCATGCGCGTTAATTGGATTTCTTCACAAACTGGGTCAGGATAACAATCTGCTGGCCGCTGACGCGCCCTTCGATATGTTCGGCATTATCAGCCACCAGACGAATACCGCGCACAGCCGTGCCGCGCTTGGCAGTAAAGCCGCCGCCTTTCACATTCAGATCCTTGATCAGAGTCACGGTATCACCCGCTTCGAGCACAGCCCCGTTACTGTCGCGATGCACAATCGCATCGGCGGCATCGGCACTGCCGGCTTCGGCCCAGGCCCGTACATCATCCTCCAGATACATCATATCCAGCAAATCCTGCGGCCAGCCTTCGCCTTTCAAGCGATCCAGCATGCGCCACGCCATCACCTGCACGGCAGGCACCTGGCTCCACATGGCATCATTCAGACAGCGCCAGTGGTTGGCATCCACAACATCCGGGTTCTCCATCTGGTCGCGACAGGTCTGACAGGCCAGCAGTGATGCATCCACGCCATCATGGGGACTGGATGGCACCTCATATACGCCAAGCGCTGCTGTAGCGCCACATAGTTCACACCTGGATTCACTGCGCGCCTGTAGTTCTGTTTCAATGCTCATGGTTTCATTTCCCGTATATAAAGCCGTAGATGATCAGCTTTTTTTTGCGGCGGATGATTGAATCAGAAGATCACAAAGTCAATCGCGCTATCCCCCATACAGGCAGTGATAGCATCACTGTTAGCGAATCCATGCAGTGTTCATGCAAGCACCGGGAATCACCGAAGCAAGCCCTGAACCGGGCTAGATACGAAAACTTATCCACTGTCAACAGCCACTCAACAGGCACATGAAGGACGCCGCTTTAACTCAATAAATTACATCAACATACAACATTAACCATTTAATTATAAACGATAATTTAAATTGCCTATTTATTAATCACCGCATTGTGACACGTTCAATAGCAAGCCATCCCAGCCACCACACCCATTCATCCACAGGGATATCCACAAGCGCTGTGGACAACAGCAATACCCGCTTGCTGCATCCACAGTTGTGCAACAGCACGACAAACACAGCCTGTTACCGCGTCAGATATTAAATCGTCGCCTGGTGTTTTCTGTGGTGAGCCGGGCCAGCCGGGCCAGCGAAACGCCACGCACCTGAGCGATGCATTCAGCCACATGACGCACATAAGCCGGCTCATTGCGCTTGCCGCGATACGGCACGGGCGCCAGATAAGGCGCATCGGTTTCAACCATCAACAGTTCATCTGGCACCCGGGCAGCTACAGCGCGCAGCGCATCATTGCGCTTGAACGTGACATTGCCGGAAAAAGAAATGGACATACCCAGGTCAATGGCCTGGCTGGCCGTTTCCCAATCAGAAGAAAAGCAGTGCATGATGCCGCCGCATGTGCCGACTCCCTCGCTCTGGAGGATATTCAGGCAGGCGCTATCGGCTTCGCGATCATGCACAATAACCGGCTTGCCAAGCGCCTGGGCGGCTCGAATATGAGTGCGAAAACGCGTCTCCTGAATGGCCGGCGATACGTGTTCGCGAAAGAAATCCATGCCCGTTTCACCAATAGCCACACAACGCGGATGATCCGCCAGCGCACATAAGTCATCGACCGTCGGTTCTTGCACCACCTCATGGTTGGGGTGAACGCCGACGCTGAACCAGACATGATCACGCGCTTCGGCCAGTGCCCGCAATTCGGGCACATGCTCCAGTTCAACTGCAACCACCGCGCACCCTTCCACGCCCGCCTCGGCCATACGTGCAAACATGGCATCACGGTCTTCCGAATAGTGGCTGAAATTGACATGGCAATGACTGTCAAACAACCTGATATCACCCTCAGTCATGCAGGATTGCCTGCAAATGGCTCAGCTCAACATGGTGCAGCTCCAGGCCATGCGGATTCTGTAATACTTCAACCGCATCAGCGTCCGGCTCACCCAGCTCGGATACCACCAGGTCAGCACCGGAGAAATCATGCTGACGGGTATATCCGTTGACCGTCACCACGCATTTCAACCCGGCCGCATGAGCCGATTTCCAGCCATTGGCGGAATCTTCCAGCGCCAGCGTATGCTCGGGCGATTCCCCCAGCTGTTCCAGCGCATACTGATAGATATCCGGGGCAGGCTTCTTGGCCGGTACAATATCTCCGGCGGCCAGTACGGCAAATCGATCAAACCATTGTTTGCCCAGTGAATGTTCTATCAGCGCATCCAGTGCCGCCGGCGTGGTGGTGGTTGATATGCCGAGCGTAATGCCTGCATCATAAGCCGCCTGCAACAGACGGAGCACGCCCGGCCTGAGCGGAATACGCCCTTCGGCTATCAGATTTTGGTAGTGAATTGTTTTGCGCGCATGCAGACTCGCAATGGTATCGTACGACATATCCGCCATACCGCCGCGATCTATATCAAAGCGCATGCGCTCTTTACCGCCGGTCACCGCCAGCAATTCTCCATAGGTAGCAACATCCCATTGCCGTGCAATACCCGCCTCTTCAAAGGCCATATTAAACGCCACCCGGTGGCCGTCTCGTTCGGTATCGGCCAGCGTGCCATCGACATCCCACAGGATACATTTCAGTTCTGCCATTGCTCTACTCCAGGAAAATATTTCCGGGGCGTTCGGCATATATTCGCGACAAAATCAGATCTAAAAATCATCGTTGCCGTTCACCTCATCAGGCTCTAACATCACCGCATGAGCCAGATTGAAACACCGGATGTTATCCGCAAACCTGAGGTAGAAACGATAGAACCTCAACTACAATCTCCCCCTATGTATCGTGTGGTTATGCTAAATGACGACTTTACCCCGATGGAGTTTGTGGTTGATATACTGATACGTTTCTTTCATAAATCGGAGGAGGCAGCCAACACAATGATGTTGCAAATCCACCATGAAGGCAGTGTCATTTGCGGCATATTTCCGCGTGATATTGCTGAAACCAAAGTCCAGCAGGTGGAAACAGCCAGTCGCACCAGCGGCCATCCACTGCGCTGTATAGCGGAGTATGATTCGAACGACTGACAGGTAACGCAATAGCCCCACTTGAATACCAATGAGTTGGCACCGATATTGCGTTATGAGAATGCAGACATTGATATCGAACAGTGATATTGAGAAATGGTATAGAACATGCTAACATGACAACGCCGTCAATGGCCAATCGGGTGAGCCCCTGACGCCCCGATTAAAGCGAGGATGCAAACATGGGTATCTTAAGCGAAGAGCTGGAAGAAACACTGAATGATACATTCCGAAATGCGCATTTCAGGCGTAACGAGTTTGTAACAGTCGAGCACCTGCTGCTCGGTCTGCTGGACAACCCCAATGCGCTGGGCGTATTGCTCGGCTGCCATGCCAATGTGGAAGTGCTGCGTAACGAGCTGGCTTCGTTTATTCGTGAACATGTATCCATCCTGCCCGAAGATGCCGGTGAAACGACGGCCAGCATCGGCTTGCAACGCGTCATTCAACGCGCGGTCATGCATGTGCAGGCCTCGGGCAAACGCGAAGTCACCGGCGCGCATGTGCTGGTCGCCATCTTCTCCGAAAAAGATTCTCATGCAGTGCATTATCTCAATCGCATGGGCATCAGCCGGCTTGATGTAGTCAGTTTTATGGCGCATGGCGCGCTTAGCAATGAAAGCGCCCGGCCTGAACCGGGCTCGGAGACACCGGCCCTGGAAACGGACAAGCCGGATAAAAGCAACTCGCCGCTGCACCGATTCTGCATTAACTTGAGCCAGCGCGCCAAAGACGGAAAGATCGACCCATTGATTGGTCGCAGTAAAGAATTAAAGCGCTGCACCCAGATTCTCTGCCGCAGACGCAAAAACAACCCCTTGCTGGTTGGTGAGGCCGGTGTCGGCAAAACTGCCATTGCCGAAGGCCTGGCGCTGAGAATCGAACAGAAAGAAGCCCCCGATGTAATTGAAAATGCCATCATTTATTCGCTCGACATGGGCGCATTGCTGGCCGGCACCAAATATCGCGGTGATTTTGAAGAACGTCTAAAAGCAGTGCTGCATGCGCTGGAAGCGGAAGATCAGGCGGTGCTGTTTATTGATGAAATCCACACCATTATCGGCGCAGGCGCGGCCAGTGGCGGCACCATGGACGCCTCCAACCTGCTCAAACCGGCGCTGGCCAATGGCGAATTGCGCTGTATCGGCGCCACCACCTATCAGGAATTCCGCAACCTGTTTGAAAAAGACCGGGCCCTCTCCCGCCGCTTTCAGAAGGTGGATATACCGGAACCGAGCGTTGAAGAAACCATTGATATCCTCAAAGGTTTAAAATCACGCTTACAGCAGCACCACGGCGTACGCTACAGTCAGCCGGCCATTGAACAGGCTGCCAAACTGGCCAAGCGTTATCTGGGCGACCGCCACCTGCCCGATTCCGCTATTGACGTACTCGATGAAGCGGGCGCATCCATGCGCGTCAAACCCGAGGGTAAACGGCGCAACCATATCAAAGTACACGACATTGAAACGATGATTGCATCGATGGCGCGCATTCCGCATCGCCAGGTCAATGCCTCTGACAAGAAACGGCTGGTACATCTGGATCGCGACCTGAAATTATCCGTGTTCGGCCAGGACAAGGCCATCGACCAACTGGCCTCCAGCATCAAGCTCGCACGCGCCGGCCTGTCGCACCCGGAAAAACCCATTGGCTCATTCCTGTTCACCGGCCCCACCGGCGTTGGTAAAACTGAAGTGGTTCGACAGATGGCGCGCATTATGGGCGTGGAACTGATCCGTTTCGATATGTCCGAATATATGGAATCGCATACGGTATCCCGCCTGATTGGCGCACCTCCGGGTTATGTCGGCTTTGATCAGGGCGGCTTGCTGACCGAAGCGGTCACCCAAAACCCGCATGCCATCCTGCTGCTGGATGAGGTCGAGAAAGCGCATCCGGATTTGTTTAATCTGCTGTTGCAGATTATGGATCATGGCACCCTGACCGATAACAATGGTCGCAAGGCCGATTTCCGGCATATTGTACTGATCATGACCAGCAATGCCGGGGCATTTGAAATGCAGCAGAATACCGTCGGCTTTAATCCGCAACCGCGTCAGGGAGAGGATGAAGAAGCGGTCAAACGCATCTTCACGCCAGAATTCCGCAACCGGCTGGATGCGATCATCGGTTTTGCACCGCTGTCAGAGCAGACCATCCTGCATGTGGTTGATAAATTACTGGTGGAACTGGAAACCCAGCTGGAAACCAAAAAGGTAATGCTTGAAGTCACTGCATCCGCCAAGGCCTGGCTGGCTACGCACGGTTATGACCCGTTGATGGGGGCTCGCCCGATGGCGCGCCTGATTCAGGAGCATATTAAAAAACCGCTGGCTGATGCCATCCTGTTTGGCGACCTGCAGAAAGGCGGCGTAGCCGTGGTGGATTGCAAGGCGGATAAACTGGTATTGTTACAATCGGAAACCGAGACTGCATGAGCGTAGCTGCAGCCCATAAGCACAACAGGCGCAAAGCGCCGAAATCATACACCGATGATATCAGCCATACCGACAGCGCCGCCTTGCATATTGATATGCAGGCCATTGGCGTGGTACACAGCAATTACCGGGAACGTTTTGCAACGCCGCGCCAGCCGGTGCTCGATGCAGCGCAGCCGGCTGAAATCCGGCTCAATGCCGGCTTGAATTTTCATCAGGCCTTGCAGGATCTGAACGGTTTTTCCCACATCTGGGTGATTTACTGGATGCATCTGAACCAGGGCTGGAACCCCACCGTAATACCACCGCGCGGCCCGAAAATCCGACGCGGCCTGTTCGCCACCCGCGCCCCCCACCGCCCCAACAGTATCGGCCTGTCTGCCGTCCGCCTGAAAAAAATCAATGGCAGGGTATTACATATCGAAGGCCATGACATGCTCGACGGCACGCCGGTGCTCGATATCAAACCGTATATTCCCTACGCCGATGCCATCCCCGATGCCTCCAGCGGCTGGCTGGATGAGGCCGGGCTGCTGGCCGGGGTTCCCATCCACAGCCCGACATCCTAGCCTGCATGCAAACAGGAGCCGCTTCGCAATGACAGACGAGACAACCAACAGTAACACGGACAATCATGACTTTGGCCTGAACCATTTTGATACCGCACCCGGTTACGAAAAACAGGAACCCATCATTCCGAAAAACGATGAACCGGAGGCGGATGCTTCGCAAGCCGCGCCTGATCCACAGCACAGCACCGCGCCGGCGCCAGACAGCCCCTCGTCAGCACCACCTGCCGGGCAGCGCTCGGGCACAAAGTCCATTACCGTGTTTGCCATTCTGGCCATGCTGGTTGCTGCCATCGCTGTCTGGTTGAATCCAGGCGCCCATGGCGACAGCGACGAATCCACGGCGTTACCGTCCCGGCCTGTATTGACTGCGGATGTACAAGTACAGCGTCTGGAAACACGGCTGGCATCACTGGAGCAGCGTAGCCGCCAGCAAAATGAGATGCTCCATCAGCAAGTGGCGCAGTTGCAGCAACAACTAGCCAGCCTGACCGGCCAGCTGAGCAAACAGACTGCCAAACAGACAAGACCGCAGCAGTCAATCCGCCCTGCCGTTAGGCAAAAAAACAGGCCGGCTCGCCGGCCATCCACTGCAGCGGCAACACCCATGCAAAAAACAGGATGGGTTGTGAATCTCGCATCAGTGGAATCCAGGCATGCCGCCAGCAAAGCCCTAAGCCGCTACAAGGCTCGGGCTATCCCGGCTGAAATCCATGCCACCGTGATCAAGGGCAAGACCTGGTACCGGCTCCGTATTGGCGGCTTTGCCAGCAGACAGCAAGCGATCGCGCAAAAACGTCATCTGGCACAAAAATATGGCATTAAAGATGCTTGGGTTCAAAAACCTTAGCATGGGACGAAAAACAGCCAGCAGGCGCGTTGTTCGTATCATGTCACAACAACCCCGGAGGAAACGTGGGCGATAGCAAAAAACAGGCAGATGGTAAGCATATCGACGACATCATAGACTCGGATGAGTTATTTGATCTGGATATGCCTCTGGATGAACCGGACAACAGTCAGGCCGGAAAACTGAGTGACATGCTGGAAGACATGTATGAAGAACCCGCAGAAGAAATACAAACCATTGCTGCTGCAAGTGAGCGCGATGATAACAGTGATTCATTCCAGCACCTGATGGATGAACTGCCGGATCAGGCCCCGCAGGACGATGAAACCAATGGTTCGGAAAAAGAGCAGGGCATACTACAAACAGTAGAACAGGATATTGAACACCTGCTGGATCATAATCCAGCGCATGCGGGAGAGCCCATGCAACATACGCCGCCGCCCTCCCATGCGGCAGCAGGCTCAGACAGCATACATACGTCGATGCCGGCAGAAACTGAACCCGCAACCGACATCCCTGAGACAGAACACACAACAGAACAACCGGCCCGCTCCGGCATAGCCAGCAGCGTCATGCTGATGCTGGGACTAATCGCCATTCTGATCACCGCACTGGCTGGCTGGCTGTGGCTCGATGCATCACAGCAAAAATCGAAACTGGCATCCGTCTCATCCAACCTTCAACAACAAATCAAGTTACTCGAACAGCAACAGAAACAACAAAAAACACTGTTAACACAACACATTGAAACACTGGAAAAACGAGTCAATACATTGACGCAGGTCATCGCCAATAAAACGGCCGAGCAATGGCGTACGGCCCTTCAACATACACCGGCCAGCCCGAAACATGCAGCCATCGGAGCCGCCAGCTTGCAATCAACACCTGCCGATATGCCAGCCACGCCCGAAGCTGCAAGCCAGCCAGCCCGGCATGCTGCCGCCCAGCAGCCCGCCAAGGCGAAGAAACCGGTCATTGCCCCGACCACCGAGATTAAAACGCCTGTAGATACCCAGCCCGTCGCACAGACGCCGAGGACAACCGCCCCGTTATCCATGTATGAAGTAGCGCCGGGCACCGTGAAGGGCTGGGTCGTCAATATCTATTCCGTCACATCCAGAAGCACTGCCGAAAAAAGAATCAGACAATTAAAAGCCAAGGATATTGATGCAAAATATGTACGCGTCCAGATTAAGGGAAAAACATGGTATCGTGTTCGGGCCAGCGGTTTCAAAGATAAACACGCAGCTGCCACCTTTAAACAGTTTCTGAAGGACTATCAGGGCATTGATGCATGGTACAGCTATTTGAAATAATCAGTACCCCACAACGAAAAAACCGCCTTGCAATCTGCAAGGCGGTTTTAATCTGATACGTTGTGAGTGTTAAGCGCTTGCAACGATCAGGACTGACATTCAGCCCGATACAGGCATGGGCTGACTGCACAATTGCTAATACGCGCAAAGCAATCGGTATTGCCTTCGGCTATCTGGATAGCGTGGATCAGTTCCTGTTTACGCAGCTTGGCCGCGCCTTTCAGATTCAGTTCAGCAGCTTTGGCTACCAGCTCTTTTTTGGTTATTTTGGTGATACTCATGTTGGTTTTTTTCCTCATGGATGATAAATATTTGGGCGAACAATAGTCATAATTCAAACAGACGCAAGTGAAAGCGAATGCACCGACCGCATGGATGCCGGCCAGCATCAACATGGCAGTTTATTGACCATGACTGCCCCCCCCCATAAGCGGGATATCATCGCTGCCGATGGCCTCGACTCAGCACTGCTCCAGAATGACACCGCTGCATGCTGGCTGACTGACAACAAGTCACGCATCCGCAACTGCCGTTCCAGTTCGCGGGCAATAGCGTCGCCACTATCAATCATACAAATATCATCACCGATAATCTCCCTGATCAACGGCATGACAAACGGATAGTGCGTACAACCGAGCACCAGCGTATCCATGCCCTGCCCCATCAGCGGCAATAACAATGATTCCAGTAGCACGCGGGTAGATGTACCGCTCAGATCACCGGCCTCAATCAACTCGACCAGCCCGGGACAGGGCTGGACTATGACACGGGCCTGTTGCGAAAAGCGTGATGCCAGCCGGTTGAATTTATCACTGCCCAGTGTGCCGCGCGTTGCCAGCACCCCGATCACCTTGCTCTTGCTATGCTGCACCGCCGGCTTCACCGCCGGCTCCATGCCAATCACCGGAAATGAATATACTGATCTCATTGTATGCACAGCAGCTGCCGTAGCTGTATTGCATGCCACCACGACCGCCTTGCAATCTTGGCTGTCAAAAAAACCGGCAATGTCCATACAGCGCTGATGAATCACTTGCTCGGGCTTGCAGCCATAAGGCATATAGTTCAAATCCGCAACATATACCAGGCTTTCATGCGGCAAACGCTGGCGAATATGAGTAAGCACTGAAAGCCCTCCCACACCTGAATCAAATACGCCGATGGCTTGCCTGTCTGACATACGCCTCCCGTTTGCTGCATACTACAAATACGCTGCCCACGCGCTATATTCATCATAAACGCTGATCATCGCATAATGATTCCTTGATGCGGTTCACGCTTTGGGCAGAGTCAGCGACCCATGAATAAACCGGACGATCCTCACACTTGGCTGAATGAACATGGCGATTATCTGTATCGTTATGCCATGTCACGCCTGCATCATGAGGAACTGGCTCAGGACATGCTCCAGGAAACCCTGCTGGCCGGCTGGAAAGGCTATGATCGCTTCGCCGGTCAATCCTCCATTCGCACCTGGCTGGTTGGCATTCTGAAGCACAAAATCATTGATTATATCCGGCGCGAAATTCGCGGACGCAACCTGACCGAGGCGGTCGAGTCGGATCCCACCTCTGCTTATTTCAAGGCCGACGGCAGCTGGAATGAATCGCCTGAAGCATGGAAAGACAACCCGGAAGACCTGTTCAAAAACGAGCAGTTCCACCATACCCTGGAGCAGTGCATTAGCAAACTGCCGGAAAAGCAGCAACTGGTATTCCGTATGCGCGACATCGTCGGTGAAGATACGCCGACCGTCTGTAATTGTTGCGATATTACGTCGACCCATTTGCACGTCCTGCTGCACCGGGCGCGACTGGCACTACGCACATGTTTAAATACGCACTGGTTTGGAAAAGGGACACCCTCATGAAACACTCATGTCATTATGCCAGCCGTCTGGCATCCGATAGTCTGGATCGACCACTGAGCCTGTGGGAACGATTGCGACTAAAGCTACATTTGTCGATGTGCAGCAACTGTCAAAACTGCGACCATGATTTGAAGCTGATGCATAAAATCAGTGAACTGATAAAAGCCAACGATTACGGCCAGATTCGTTTGTCCGAACAGCAGCAAAAACAACTGCATCAGGCGCTGGACAACAAGGCGACATCGGCGACGCAGGAGTAGCCCGGGCGATTGCTGGCTTAACGCGCATGGATTTTTTTCCAGCCTGTGGTATGAAACAGTACCACGGGCTGGAAAAAATCATGCAGGCCGCGTTGTTTGTTTCATGTTAACTGACCTTGGCCGGCAGTTCCACGCTCCAGATATGAAACCCTTTCACCCTTCCCTTCACTTGATGCAGGCGGCTGTTTTCCTTGTTCACCTTACGATCCGAATGAAAATACACCCGGCCATTCTTGGCAATGGCGGGAGCGCCATCCCGGCCATTATCCTGCGTCAACCGGGTCAGGCCACGGCCATCGTGACTGATCAGCCAGATATCCCAGTTCACCTTGCCTGCGTGATGCATATCAGCATCGCCGTGACTGGATTTGACCTGTGTGCCACGATTGGATGTAAAAGCAATCCACTTGCCATCCGGACTCCATGTTGGCTGTACATCTACATGCTCACCTTCTGTCAGCTGAATCAGATTGGCGCCATCCACATCCATCATAAACAAATGCCAGCTACGCCCCTCCTGCATACAGAACACCAGCCGTTTACCATCCGGTGACAAGGCCGGATTTGCACCGGCTGTCAATTCACGCTCAGCACCATTCCGGTTAATCCGAACCATGTATGAGCGTTTACCGCGCATATCCCAGTTATCAAAACCTGGCCGGATCCGTTTATGGCTGGGCGATGCCCGGCGCTGCGTGGCTGCTTGCAAACGGACAGCGATGATCGTGCCATCGTCCAGCAGCACAGGGTTCCTCAGTTCGCCATCCAGGCGCTGGAAACGTCGCGTGGCGCCACCGGCCACCGGCTTTTTCCACAGACCCAGACTATCCGCCCGGTATGACAGAAATATCACACTGTCATTGCCATACCATGCAATAGAATCCAGTGCCTGAGGGTCATTTTCACTGACCAGGTTGATTGGATCACCGTTTTCAATCAGACGGCGTGTAATCACAGGTTTGCGGTTTTTTCCGGACACCACCAGCAAATACTTGCTATCCGGAGACACCTTTGGATACATCTCACTTTCACCCGGTTCCAGAGTCACCAGTTGCGTCATATATATGTTTGCAACATCAGCATGCTGGACGCTGCGTTCTGACCCATCGGCATGCAGCCAGTCCATTAAATCCTGAGCTTGCAATGGTGGTGCAAACGCCAGCATTGCGGCTGTCAGCCATAAAGCGCCGTACATTATGCCAGCCCGCCCATTATTTCCGCCCAATGCGCCGTCTGTCTCAATCAACGCAACTTCAGTTGCCAGATATTCCAGCCGGATATGGTGCCGGTTTGCGGCTTGGCCGGGTTGCGATCAGAATGGAACACGATGGTGTTGTTATCCAGCCAGGCCGGCCCGCCATCGACTGCATTACGGGCATTGGTTAAACGGGTGACCTGAAAGCTCTTCATATCCATCATATAGATGGATGTTCTGGTCACGGTGCCGCCATAATCACGGTTGGATACAAACAGCAGCTTGCGTCCATCGGGGCTGAATTGCGGCTCAAAATCACCAAACTCGGAATCGGTCAATTGAACCAGTTCGCCGCCATCAACCGTCTGCATCCACAAATCGTAATTACCCCTGGTTTCTCTCACAAAAACCAGCTTGCGGCCATCGGGTGAAAGCGTTCCGTCAAAGGCATTGGGAACCATATTCAACTGTACGGTGTTACGATTAAATACAAACAATACCGGCGGGGAGAGTTTATTTTTCTTGCCGGCTCTGGTCTTGTTATAACCTTGCTTATGCATGAAGCTGTCCGAATCGTAAGTGCGCCATAACTGGCCGATCATTTCAACGTACGGGTGCTTGGCAAATTCATTCAGCATTTCATTCATACGCGTTTTCTGTAGCGACGCATCATAACACCAGACGGAGCCATCCCCGGTTGCATTTAAGTGGTATGGTATAATATTTCCTCTGAATACACCCATGTGCCCAATAGCCGCATAACTCTCGCCATGCCCCATCCACATCCATGAACTGATCGGGCCGGTTCTGTTGCTCACAAAGCCCACCGAACCATCGTTGACAGCCACGCCAAAACGGATGGCCTCTCTGACCACCATAGGCTTAACCGACCTGGATGACCCATTCGGTGAACTCCTGGATACCCGTTCGACACGGAATACGCCATTGCGATACGTTTCAAACACCAGAAAATCGCCGGCGACTGACGGGTACGTACTATCCATACCCTTTTTCACAATAAGCGGCGCAACCGGATATAACGGCTTCAGATCAGCATGCCGGTTATAACTTGCAGCCCAACTCGACGGCGCCAGTAACAACAGGGCAGATATACTCATCCATAATAACTTTGCTTTCATCGGGCTTCCTCCGGATATGTCAAACAGCAGGCGCGTTACGGCGTGTTTCCTGTCAACACCGGCTCAGGCAGGCGCTGCTGAAACGTGCGCCAACACTGCATGAGGGTGCGCTACAATATTTGTGATATACATCACAAGTTAATGCCTTTTAATTAGGGCTTCATCGAACAAACTGCGCTGTCTTGCCAGCCGGCAGAGGCGCAACGAATGCGGCCAGACGATCAATCCGGCTATATTTTACCTTCTGACTTCAAATCATCCAGCAGCTCTTCATAGCTCATAAAGGGCTGGTATTCCTGCGCCTCAAAGGCCATCAGGTTCTTATGCTCTTCAGCCAGCAGATTGCATACCGCCTCATTCACCACATCAGAAATAGAGCAATTGCTACCGGCAGCCTTCAGCTTGATGGCACGGTGAATGTTTTCATCCAGATAGATTGTAGCCTGCTTTGCTTTCGCTTTTTCCATGCGTCACCTCAAAACAGAAAATTAACATTATGACGTCTTGACGTCAAAAACCCTGTTCAGACCGTCCGGTTCAAACCCGCTTCGATACAGCAAACTATTCCTTTCTGTGCTCTTTATAGTAATTGATCAGTCCATTGGTCGAGCTGTCATGGACGTTCACATCGTCATAATCATCCAGCTCCGGCAGAATCTTGCGCGCCAGTTGTTTGCCCAGTTCGACCCCCCACTGATCGAATGCATTCACATCCCAGATCACACTCTGCACAAAGGTTTTATGTTCATACATGGCAATCAGCCCGCCGAGCGCATGCGGCGTCAGCTTCTGGAACAAAATAGAATTGGTCGGTTTATTGCCGGGAAACACCTTGTGCGGCACCAGCAACTCCAGCGCTTCGCCGCTGAGTCCGTCGGCTTCCAGTTCCACACGAACCTGCGCCTCGGTTTTACCCAGCATCAAGGCCTCGGTCTGGGCAAAATAGTTGGACAGAAGCATCGGGTGGTGGCGGCCCACCGGATTCTTGGTTTCAACCGGGGCCAGAAAATCGCAGGGAACCAGTTTGGTACCCTGATGAATCAACTGATAAAACGCATGCTGTCCATTGGTGCCGGGTTCGCCCCAGATGATCGGGCCGGTGGAATAATCCACCGGTTGGCCGGCATGGGTCACAGACTTGCCATTGCTCTCCATATCACCCTGCTGAAAATAGGCCGGAAAGCGATGCATGTATTGGTCATAGGGCAACAATGCATGCGAATCCGCATCAAAGAAATTATTATACCAGACGCCCAGCATGGCCAGAATCACCGGCACATTCTCCTCCAGCGGCGCGTTGCGGAAATGCTCATCCATCTCATGCGCACCGGCCAGCAGATCCTCAAAATTATCCATGCCGAGATACAAGGCAATCGATAAGCCCACCGCACTCCATAATGAATAACGACCACCGACCCAGTCCCAGAACTCGAACATATTGGCCGGATCAATGCCGAATGCCGACACCGCGCGGGCATTGGTGGACACCGCTACAAAATGCTTGGCGACCGCTGTTTTGGTGCCGCCACGGGTCAGGAACCAGTCGCGCGCCGTACGCGCATTGGTAATGGTTTCCTGGGTGGTAAAGGTTTTGGATACAATCACGAATAATGTTGTTTCGCGGTGCAGGTGGCGCAATGTCTCGACCATATGGGTGCCATCGACATTGGAGACAAAATGCATATGCAGCTTATCGCGCCCGTACGGCGTCAGCGCTTCGGTGACCATGACCGGCCCGAGATCGGATCCGCCAATGCCGATATTGACGATATCGGTAATGCGTTTGCCGGTATTACCCTTCCATTCACCCGAACGCACGGCTTCGGTAAACGCACGCATCTGTTTCAACACCCGGTTCACATCGGGCATCACATCCTTGCCATCGACCATAATCGGGCGGTTGGAACGGTTGCGCAGCGCCGTATGCAATACAGCGCGTTGTTCCGTATTATTGATTTTCTCGCCATCCAGCAGACGCCTGGTCCAGCCGGACACATCGCGCGCCCGAGCCAGGGCGAACAGCATCTGTTTGGTCTCTTCAGTGATAATATTTTTGGAGTAATCCACCAGCATGTCGCCAATCTGAATCGAGTTGTTTTTAAAGCGTTCCGGATCACTGGCAAACAGATCTCGCATATGCGTCTGTTTCATCACTTTGGCGTGCTCCGCCAGATTTTTCCATTCAGCCAACTGCGTCAGATCAGACACGTCACCCTCCCCTGCTTTCGTTTTGTCGATGCGGCTACGCACCAATGCACAGCTTACCTTTGCCTGCTAAAAAGACCACCCTTCAGTTGCAGTTTTCAGATATGAGCCGGTTTGTGCTAGCATTGCGCGCCATGAAACAGGGGGAGACACATGTCCGGACTCAACATCGTATTTATTGCTTCAGAAGCTTCGCCACTGGCCAAAACAGGCGGTCTGGCCGATGTCGCCGGCTCGTTGCCGCATGCACTGCAACACCTTGGACATACAGTTACCGTCATCATGCCGTTTTACCGACGTCATATTGCGGCCTCGGGCATCGCCACAAGCCCGCTGAATATCAGCATTGAAATGTGGGCCGATGGCATTCAGCGCCATTGCCCCCTGCATGAATCCGTGGTGGATGGACTGCGATTCATCCTCATCGAACAGGATGACCTGTACGACCGCGAAGGCATATATGGCCCGGCCGGCGGCGCCTATGCAGATAATCTGCTGCGCTTTTTACTGTTCGACCGCGTGGCCCTGGAGGTCGCCGCACAACTCGATAACGCGGTGGATATTCTGCACTGCCATGACTGGCAGACCGGCATGATTCCCCTGCTGCTGCAAACCCAGTATCAGCATCACCCATCCATTGCCTCAGCCCGCACGGTATACACCATACACAACCTGGCCTATCAGGGCGTATTCGGGGCCGACTGGATTCACCGGCTCGGCATACCCAGCCATCATTTTCATCCCGGCGGTTTTGAATTCCACGGCCAAATCAACTGCATGAAAGCAGGCATTGCCTCCGCCCATGCCATTACCACCGTCAGCCCATCCTATGCAGAAGAAATCATGACCGATGAATACGGCTGTGAACTCCAGGGCTTCCTGCAAGAGCACCACCATAAACTCTCCGGCATCGTCAACGGCCTGAATATCAACGAATGGAACCCGGCCACCGATAGCGCGCTGACAGCCACATTCGGGCCCGGAAACAGCGCCGGCAAACAGGCGTGCAAACAGGCATTACAGCAGGAATGTGGCCTGACAGTGTCGGCAGACACGCCATTGATGGTGATTATTTCACGTCTGGCTGATCAGAAAGGCATAGACTTACTGCTCGCCAATGCAGCGGCCTGGGTGGAGCGCGGTTATCAACTGGTCGTACTCGGATCCGGCGACCCGCATTGCGAACATGCGTTGCATCATCTGGCCAAAACACACCCGCAGCAGATGTATTTCTGGCGCGGCTTTAATGAACAACTGGCCCGCCGCATTTATGCCGGCGGCGATATATTTCTGATGCCATCGCGCTTTGAGCCCTGCGGCCTGGGCCAGTTGATGGCCATGCGCTACGGCGCCGTACCCGTGGTAAGAGCTACCGGCGGCCTGAAAGACACAGTCATTGATTACGCTCACGACAAGAGCCACGCCACCGGCATCCATTTCACCGATGCAATACCCGAAGCATTCGATATCGCGGTTGAGCAGGCGGTAACGCTGTTTCACGATAAAGCCGCGTGGTCGCGTATGCGCAACAATGCATTAGAACGCGATTCTTCATGGGAAGCATCGGCTGGTGATTACGTCAGCCTGTATCAGCGTTTACTGGACTCATAAGGGCGGGACTGCGCTTTGCCACTGAGCACCGCCTTTGCTAGTGTTCCGTCACCCTGAATACAGGAAAATCTTCCGACCACCGGAATCCAAGGAAACACACCCATGTCAATCGACCTTCAACCCATCATGATATCAGGAAAGGAAGTGCTTCCCCTGATTGAGGGAGGTAAGGGCGTGGCCATTTCCACCGGCGAAAGCTCCGGCGCATGGGCAGCAGCCAATTGCGTGGGCACCTTCTCGGCGGTCAATGCCGATGATGTCGATGAAAACGGCGAGGTGATCCGCACCGTCTATAAAGGACGCAGCCGCAAGGAGCGTTTTGAGGAACTGGTAGCTCAGGGCATCAGGGGCGGCATCAAACAGGCGCAAATCGCGCATGAAATTGCCGGCGGTCATGGTCGGCTGCATATGAATGTATTGTGGGAGATGGGCGGCGCCGAGCGCGTGCTCGAAGGCGTTATGGAAGGCGCCAAAGGCATGGTGCATGGCATTACCTGTGGCGCAGGCATGCCGTTCAAACTGGCGGCACTGGCAGCCAAATACAATGTCCATTATTACCCGATTATTTCCTCCGGACGCGCGTTCCGGGCCCTGTGGTTGCGTTCTTACCGCAAACAGCCCGAACTGCTCGGCGGCGTGGTCTACGAAGACCCGTGGCTGGCCGGCGGTCATAACGGCCTGTCCAATTCGGAAAGCCCGGATGTGCCGGAAGATCCATACCCGCGCGTGGCCGCCCTGCGCAAGACCATGAATGATTTTGGTTTGCAGCACACACCGATTATCATGGCCGGCGGCGTCTGGTATTTGCGCGAATGGGCCAACTGGCTGAATAACCCGGAAATCGGCCCCATCACCTTCCAGTTTGGCACCCGCGCCCTGCTCACGCAGGAAAGCCCCATTTCCGATTTATGGAAAAAACGCCTGATGACCCTGAAAGAAGGCGATATCCGTCTGAACCGTTTTTCGCCCACCGGCTTCTATTCGTCAGCCGTGTACAATTCCTTCCTGCATGAACTGTATGAACGCTCAGACCGGGAAATCGCCTTTGTCGATCATCCGGCCGGCGACCATTCCGAACTGTTCACCTTCGGCGTGCGCAACAAGGAAGTTTATCTGACCCGGCATGATCTGAAACGCGCCCAGCAGTTCATCGGCGAAGGTTTTAGCAAGGCATTGCCCACGCCGGATTCCACCCTGATCTTTGTCTCGCCAGAAAAAGCCAGGGAAATCCGCCAGGATCAACTCGACTGCATGGGTTGTTTATCCCAATGCAAATTCAGCAACTGGGCGGCCAATGAACGCGGCACCACCGGCCACAAAGCCGACCCGCGCAGTTTTTGCATTCAGAAAACGCTGCAACAAATCGGCCATGGCGAAGAGCCGGATAATAATCTGATGTTTGCCGGTCATGCCGCTTACCGTTTTGCCGATGACCCGTTTTTTGCCAATGGTTTTGTCCCCACCACCAAACAGCTCATCGAACGCATCTGCACGGGTGACTAACAACAGCGGCAACACAGCTGATGCATCTACACCCCCGCTAAGATTAGATACTGAACTGCGGCTGCTGCCGCAACAATTAAGTCTGGGCAAGGCAGAACTGCTCACCGACGCCCTGATACTGCCCTTTACCGATATCGAACACAGGCTCGGCCATTATGCCCTGAGTTCATCCGATACCGAGATGAAGCAGCTGACCCGGCGCATGAAAAACTATCTGGGCCGGCTCAATGCCAATCCGCATATCCCGCTGAAATTCCGTCTGGATGTATTAAATCGCTTTGAACAGGCGCTCGACCTGTTCGATGCGGAAATGACCGCAGCCATACTCAACGCCCACAAAATCGGCGTTATACTGGTACAGGATGCGGCACGCAGGCAGCCTGACTATTACCCCGCCCTGGTCGATATGATCGCCAATGCCATTGAACTGGCCGTCCAGCTGCTGCGCATGGATATGGCGCAATACCGGGCGCCTGCGGTGATTGTTACGCGCCAGTTTTTTGACCTGGCCCGGCTCGGACTGGATGTATCGCAAGCCATGGGCGATGCCGCCCCGTCAAAAACATCACGCCTGTACAAAGCGGTAAGTAACCACGAGATCTTGAGAAAGATCGATTTTTTCGCACATCCCCGCTCCCGACAACAACAAATATGGCAGGAACTGCAATGCCATATTGGCGTACTGAGGCCGCATCTCTATTGCGCTGGCGATACGCCTGCCGGCGCCGATATCCATCATGACAGCGCCAGCTGGCTGCTCATCAACCTGAACAGACCCAACGATGCGGCGCAAATCATCCGGCGTCTGCCCAATCCGGTTGTCTATGATTGCATCGTCATCAACCTCGATAAGCTGACTGAACGCCTGAACAAGGCCATCCACAGTGTCGAAGCCGTATTGCTGGATCCACACATGCAAAAAAAAGCATTGCACACCGAACAGGCGCTGGAAAGCGCCCTGATTGGCGGCCAGGCCATGCTGGCCGCATTCAGGGATGAAAAAAGAACGGCTGAGCGCACCCTGCACGCCGAGGCCAGAGTTCAAATCCATTTTAATGTAGCCAAAGCCTTCATCAAGGCATTTACATCGACAGCCTCCCGACACGCCAGCCATAAGCCGGCCAAATGGGATCAGGCCAAGGCATGGAACCTG
The DNA here is from genome assembly GCA_964638265.1 of uncultured Zetaproteobacteria bacterium. Lineage (GTDB taxonomy): Bacteria > Pseudomonadota > Zetaproteobacteria > Mariprofundales > Mariprofundaceae > Mariprofundus. The sequence continues at coordinate 18,756 of CAZXAI010000001.1, read as the reverse complement.
ATTGACTTCAATCAGGCCGGCATCTGTCTGGAGCGCATGCATGCGGAAGCGACGTCCGAATTGCCCGGGCATCTGGTCGGGCTCGACTGGCAGTATGGTGAACATAGCCTGCAACGCGCTTTCATTGCATGGAAAGCAGGCATGGATAAGAAAAACCTGCCAGCGCCTGCACTGGGATTTATCCGCTGGGCCAAAACCATGAAAGCCGGTGAGCAGCGGATCGGTATCGAATTCTTCGCTCCGGACTTCCAACTGGCCAGGGCTACCATCACCGGCGGCGATGCAGCCATGCATGACAAACGCACATGGCCTGTACTGATTCAAGCGGGCAGCACACCTCACATGATTTTTCCTGCAACCAAGGTATACAAACACATGACATTCAAGCTACTACTGGGTCAGCAGCAAGCCTATTTCAAAATTCGTTCCGTGCTGGAAACAGGCCAGAATTACAGCCTGTGTGACATCATGCGCGCCACACTGAAATAGACAGATTCATTACCATCCTTCATCGCCCGGAATATCTTCGGGTTCAGCCCGCACCAGTGATTTTGCCACCACCGCTTCAATTTCCTGACTGATATAGGTCTCACCCGGCAGAATATTGATGCAACGCAGTTGCGTGCCATCGGCTAATGTCTGCTGTCCCAGATCCTTCTGTTTGAAGCCGTGACCGAGCGATAGCATGGTGCCATATTGCGCCGTGACATAGGTGCCGTCACCGATCCCGGCCAGCAGCCCCGCCTGCCCCACCGGTGCGCCGATAATGGTGAATTCCTTTCTGCGCCCTATGCCCAGATGACCGACAAGCACCTCGCCAATCGCCATACCGGCACGAAATGCAACCATACCGCCGTCGGCCCGTGTTATGGCCATTTTTTCACAGCCTGCCAGCAGAGCCATAGCAGCCTTGGCCGCCTGATTTTCATGACACTTCAGATCAAACGGGTGATTGAATACAGCCACCAGGCGTTCGTTATTGACATGATCCACATGCCCGCCGAAGGCATGCACGATTTGCTGAAACAGGGCGAAACAACGATTCAGCGTAGCAATCACCTGTTCGTGATCATTATGTTGCAGGTAGGCGTTAAAATCGATCATTTCGACGACCACCACGCTGACTTCCCGCTCCAGGTGATCATCCAGCCGCGTATTTCTATCGTATTCATCAGCCACCAGATGCGGACGCTGATAACGCCCATACAGATCAAATACCTTCTCGCGATGCTCCAGTTTGGACACCATCTTGTTGAATTGATAAAACGCCTTGCCAAATTCATTGGCCGAAACAATCGGCAGTTGCACGGCAAAATCACCCGTAGCAACACGTTTGGATGCGGCAGCCAGCAAGCGCAGTTGTTTCACAATGCGTCCGCTCATAGCATAGACCAGCAGCGCTGCCAGCAGCGCGATCACTGCCGCCATGGTGCCCAGATGTGATTTGATCTGCATATCATTCTCGCGCCATGATGTGCCGGGGAAATAGATAGCAATGCTGCCCAGCCGGGTACGGTTGAATGTAATGCCGCTGGCATACCACTTGGGTTGCCCGGCAACCGCAATCGTCCTGGCGGGCAATGCCGACAGGGATTTCACCCCGGCGGGAATGGCGCCATCGCCAAATTTCATCGTTTCACCATTGGCCCAGCGCAGAAAAATGGCAGTCCCGGGCAGGTGCCGCATGAACATTTCAATCAACTGCTTCACCTCAGGCATCGAGACAGCAGCCATCGGCATTTTCAACTCATCCCTCAACAGGCCGATCAACAGGGTGGCCTGCGCCTGCTCACTATTATGCCACGCTTTTTTTTCAATATCGGCAATGCTGACAAGCATCGCAACGGTCACCATCGCGACCAGAAAAATCGTCAGCAGACTCCACAGCGTACGCAACGACATCGTTTCTCCCTGTTTGTTCGATCCATATTTATGTGTAAACAAACTAGCTTAGCATATTGTTTGCCAACCCGCCCATATGCCCCGCTGAGCTGCCACGACAATCCAATCAAAGGAATATTCACTTTGGCCGCAAATTTGCTTAATCCATGCATCAGCGCTACAGCTCACAGCTTTATTCAGGAGATCAGCATGGATATGTCAACGATTGCAGGCATTATGGCCGGGATTGGCCTGATTGTGTTATCGATCTTTCTGTCCGCCGTACAGCCCGGGGTATATATCAACCTGCCCGGACTGCTGATCGTGATCGGCGGTACCCTGGCTGCCACGCTGGTCAGCTTTCCTACCCAGGAGCTGGCCAAAGTCTGGCGCATATTAGGTCATGTATTTCGCAACAGAGAGTATTCCATTCGTGACGACATCTCCGAAATCGCCCATGCCGCCCGCTTGCGCCGGCATGGTGATCTGGCCCGCATTGAAGATCAGCTGGAGCGCATCAACAACCCGTTTTTGAGAACCTCCATCCAGCTGGTAATTGACAACACGCCGCCCGGAGAAATCGTTAATATTCTGCAATGGCGCATCAAACGGCTGCGTGAACAGGAACGCGCCGAAGCGCATATTTTTCATACCATGAGCATTTATGCACCGGCCTTCGGCATGTTCGGCACCCTGGTCGGCATGGTGAATATGTTATACGGCATGAATGGCCCGGATCTGCTCAATGTCGGTCATAATATGGCCGTCGCCCTGATGACTACATTGTACGGGCTGGTGCTATCCAATCTGATTTTTAAACCGATTGCGATCAAGGTGGAACGGCGCACCGAAAAACGCGCCATGATTATGCGCATGATTGTTGAGGGCACCATCATGCTGGCCGGCAATCGCAGCCCGGTATTCATTCGCGAAACCCTGAAATCCTTTTCGGCCCAGCATGATGATGAGCTGCGCGGCGCCAGCAATTCCTTCACCGACGAGTTGCGGCCAACCAGTAAAGCGTCCGGCAAAAAAGAACGCCATCTGGATGATGACTTCTGATGCATCAACAGAACGGAAAAACAGCCGATCAGCATCCCGGTTCCGATATGGAATCCATTCGCAGCCACATTCTGGCCGACTCCGGTGAACATCTATTTGAAGACGATGGCCAGTCGGTGACGCAAGACGGGTGGATGGTCGCCTACCTGGATTTAATGACCTTGCTGCTGGCGCTGTTTATTATCATGGGTGCGATCAGCCATTCCAAGGCCGGCGTCAAAATGCAGGCCCCCTCTTCACCGCAGAATACCGCCACCCAGGGTTCGCCCGTCTCGGACAACGCCACGATTCAACGTCAGGGTCAGAAGAAGGGGCTGGAAGAAAGCGTACAACGCATACTCGGCAGCAATTCGCTCGGTGGCGTAATGGATTATAAAGCATCGCCGGGGGAAATCCGCCTGCAGATGCACGCCAATATGCTATTTGATGCAGCCGGTACGCACCTGAGTAAAAAAGCCATGCGCACCCTCAAAAACATCGCCCGCGTGCTGGCTAACTATCAGGGCAAAATTGAAGTGGCCGGACACACGGATAATATCCCGCTCAGCAAAGGTCGCTTTCATTCCAACTGGGAACTCTCCAGCGCCCGGGCCGCCACTGTTGTAGAAGCATTGATCAACCTGGGCATCAGCCAGAGTCGCCTGCACGCCACCGGCTATGCCGACACCAAACCGGTAGCATCCAATGCCACCGCCGAAGGGCGCGCCAAAAACCGCCGGGTGGAATTTGTTATCGATATGGGGCCGGAGTTTCTCTACCAGCGTTAATCGGCAACCAATTCATCCCACAGCTGCTCCAGGTTGTTGAACTGCGAATAAAAATGCGGTGAAAAGCGGATACCTCCGGCACGGTGGGCGCAGATGACACCCGCGTTCATCAAGCGCCGGTACAGCGCGGCATGCGCAGCCTGATCCTTGTGTTTATGACAAACGGTCACGATGCCGGCATGACGAGCGGGCTCAGCCGGCGTAATCAGTGCGAGCTCGGGCTGTGCATCCGCCCATGCCATCAGTAATGCTGCATTGGCCAACACGCCGGCTTCAACCTGCGCCATGCCGATTTCTTCCAGCAAGGACAAACTGGCATTCAGGGCATGAATACCCAGCATGTTCGGGCTGCCCGGCTCAAAGCGCCGGGCCGCAGTCGCAGGCGTCCAGTCGGTGGCATCAAAGTCCCCTGCCCGCTCGGCCATATGCCAGCCATATTGCAACAGACTGAGCCCGTTGCGAGCCGCAGGGCTGGAATAAAACAGCGCCAGACCTTCCGGCCCCAGCATCCATTTGTGGCCGTCAGCCACGACAAAATCGGCATGACAGGCGCCCACATCAAACTGCAATGCACCCAGACTCTGAATCGCATCAACGCAATACAATATGCCGTGATCACGACAGAAACGCCCGAGCCGATTGATATCCATGCGCAGGCCCGTACCGAATTGCACGGAACTGACCGTCAGCAACCGGGTACGCTCATCGCACAGCGCCAACATCGCTGCTTCCGGATCGTCCAGCCCGACATCGGCCAGCCTCAATTGCACCCCTTGAGACTGCAACGACTCCCATACCATGCGATTGGAAGGGAACTCCTGATTGGTCGATACGATATTATCGCCCGGCTGCCAGTCCAAACCGTAGGCAATCAGGGATAAGGCTTCCGAGGTATTCTTGACCAGTGCGATATCATCATGGGCCGGCGCGGCAATGAGTCGCGCCAGCCGCCCTCTGAGTGCACGCTCTGTTTTCATCCATTCGGGATAATCCGCCGCACCCTGACGCATATTCTCATCGGCAAATGCCTTGACGGCATCGCTCGTCCGTTTCGGCCACACGCCTACCGCAGCATGATTGAGATATACAATCTCCGAACGCAGGGGGAATTCTTCACAGCATGAAATCATGCCGCCCATTCCAGACCCGGCACGCCTGAACTGCAAACCTGTCATCGTCTCCCCCTCTCCGCCTTACTGATCCGCTCCGGCCAACGCGCGGCGAATGCGCTCCACCCGTTTGCGATTGACACCGAAATCGGAGCGTCCGATACGGGCAGCGGAACGAATCTGGATGAGCCCGGCCGCACGGTCAAAACGCAGTTCCACATCATCCACATAGCGAAATACCGGCGTAGTAAAAATGACATGCATATAGTCGCCCTGGCGCTGCCGCACCACCCCGCCCAGCGCGCTTAAGCGCTCGCCCATCGACTGCCACAGTGCCGCATCACCCGGCAATGCATCAATGGCGTGCTGGCTATCGCCCTGACTATGCGCTTCGGAACACACGCAGTTGGGCGAGTCCGGACATGGACGCAATACGCCACCCTGCAGGCCCAGCCCGTCAGGCTGCCGCTGCGACTGTATCGCCATGACAATATATGCCCCCAGGCCGAGCAGCAACAGCCCGCCAAGCCCCATCCATATCCATTTCATATCCAGACTCCTGACTGGAACCCTAGCGCAACAACGATCCGGATGCGCCCGATAAAGCGCCCTGATGCAGTCTGCTGTCCCGGGTGGCAAGTATCACTGGATTTGTAACTGTGCATTGTGCACATATGCTGCATTAGATTTCAGCCAGTAAACGATCCATCATGGATTCTGCCTGTGCGGCATAAGCGCCACCAAAGAGATTGGCGTGGTTGAGTATATGATAGAGATTGTACAGGCTCTTGCGCACTGCATAGCCGGCGTCCAGCGGCCAGGCATCATGATAAGCGGCATAGAAATCCGCGTCAAAACCGCCGAACAGTTCGGTCATGGCAATATCGGCTTCGCGATCACCATAATAGACGGCCGGATCGAATATCACCGCCTGCCCCGTTGTATCAAAGGCGTAATTGCCACCCCATAAATCGCCATGCAGCAATGATGGTTGCGGCGCATAGCCGGAAAAAAACACAGGCAGGCATTGCATCAAGCGTTCTCCTTTGCTCTGCAGGGCAGCGCCACAGCCATGATCGGCAGCCAGTTTCAACTGGACGCGCAAACGTCGCTCCCGGTAAAAATCAATCCAGTCCGGCATGCTTTCGTTATGCTGAACGGTGGAACCGATGGTATTGTCGCGACCCCAGCCGAACTGCGCCGATGACTGCCGGTGCAGGTGCGCCAGCTGGCGGCCAAACTGATGGGCGGAGTGCTGTGCGGCTGTGCCGAACTCGATATATTCCATCACCAGCCAGCTCTGCCCGGCGGTCGCACCATGGCAGATTGGCAGCGGCACGCGCATCGCTCCAGCGGCCGCCAGTGCCTGCAAACCGGCAGCTTCAGCCTCGAACATGGATAATTTATCGGCCTGGTTCAGTTTCAGAAAATAGCGCTGTGTGTCACTTTCGATGCGATAGGCGCGATTGATGCTGCCGCCGCTGACTGCCTGTTGATGCCTTATTGAAACAGATGAGCCGCTCGCTGCGGCGATAGATTGTTCAATGGCCGACCGGACAGACAAGACTCAGATCGTGTGATGTTGTTGATGCCGGCGCAGCCACCTGCGAACCACCAGCCAGCGCCAGACGATTTTGACCGTGATATAACCGATCATGCCGCTGACCACGCCCAGTATGGCGCAACCCAGTAAAAACGGCTGCCAGATCGCCTCCATACTGTTGAGCACCCATTCCAGGCTGGCGACAAAGTGAAACTCCTGCTCCGGCAGATTCATCATCCAGGCCCCCAGTTTATAGGAGGCATAGAATACCGGCGGCATGGTCACCGGATTGGTCAGCCACACCAGCGCAACGGAAATGGGTAAATTGGCATTGATTATAATGGCGCCGGCGGCGGCCAGCACCATCTGAAAGGGCACCGGAATAAAGGCGCAAATCAATCCGACAAAAAAAGCTCTGGCCAGAGAATGCCGGTTCAAATGCCACAGCGCCGGGTTGTGCAGCAACTTTCCAAAGCACTGCAAACATTTCTGATCACGTATTTTCCTGTGATCGGGCATATAGCGCTGAAACATCTTTTTCGGCATGAAGGCTAAAGCTTAGCAGAATTGTTGCTTCAGTCCATGCGCGGAAACAGCGGCTCCGGTTTCTGGCACTGATTCCCGGCCCCCAGCAGGCCCCAGCCGCCATCACTCAGATAGCGTATCGCATCAGCATCCACCGGACGTCCCATGATCTGGGCCAGCATGCTGGTCATCTTGTCCGGCATAAACGGCAACAGTTGAACAGCCACCAGACGCAGCGTTTCCACCAGGTGGTAAAGCACTGTATCCAGGCGTGCATCATCACCCTGTTTGGCCAGCGCCCACGGCGCATTATCCTCCACATAGCGATTGCCGTGACGCACTACCGCATTGATGCGTTCCAGCGCCAGGTGAAAAGCCTGCTTGTCCAGATAATCCGCCACCTCGCGCTGCATGGCTTCTACATCGGCAATCAGGGCGCGGTCGGTTTCATGTTCTTCGGCCACCGCGCCGAGTACGCCGCCGCGATATTTATTCAGCATGGCCAGTGAACGATTGAGCAGATTACCGACATCGTTGGCCAGTTCAGAATTGTAACGCTGCTTCAGAGCGGCGGATGAGAAATCGCCGTCCTGTCCAAAGGGCACCTCGCGCAGCAGGAAATAGCGCAGCACATCGGCATCATACTGCTTGAGCAATTCATCAGGCCTGAGCGCATTACCCTTGGATTTGCTCATCTTTTCACCTTCGACAGTCCACCATCCATGGGCATAAACGCGTTTGGGCAACGGCAAATCCGCCGCCATCAACATCGCTGGCCAGTACACTGCGTGGAAACGCAGGATATCCTTGCCAATCAGGTGTACGTCAGCCGGCCAGTGCGCGGGTTGATCTTGCTCGGGAAAGCCCAGCGCAGACAGGTAGTTGGTCAGCGCATCAATCCACACATAAATGACATGTTTTTCATCGCCCGGCACCGGCACGCCCCATGAAAAGGTGGTGCGTGACACCGACAGATCACGCAGGCCCGATTCGATAAAGCTGAGCACTTCATTGCGGCGGGATGCCGGCGCAATAAAGTCCGGGTTGGCCCTGATATGTTCGACCAGACGATCCTGAAAAGCACTCAAACGGAAGAAATAGGATTCTTCCTGAATCTTCTCAACCGGACGCTGGCAGTCCGGACAGTGTTTGGATTCCAAGCAATCGGCATCTTTTAACTGCGTTTCCGTCCAGTAGGCTTCACAGGGCACGCAGTACCAGTCCTCGTAAAAATCCTTGTAAATCGTGCCGGCATTTTCCAGCCGTCGCCACATCGCCTGCACCCCGGCCTTATGCCGATCCGAACTGGTGCGAATAAAATCGTCATTGGATATCTCCAGTTCCGGCCACAGGCTCTGATAGCGCTCCACCACCTGATCAGCCAGTTCAATCGGCTCAATGCCGCGCGCTTCAGCCGCCTGCTGCACCTTTTGTCCGTGTTCATCCACGCCGGTCAGGAAAAACACATCGCGCCCGCTCAAACGCTGATGCCGGGCCAGCACATCGGCAGCAATGGTGGTATAGATATGGCCGAGGTGCGGCTCATCGTTGACATAATAAATGGGCGTGGTGACGTAGTAGCTTTCCATCTGGGCGGGGTTCTCCGGTTTTTTATAAAATATTCACCGCACAGGAGAATCAATTCGTAACCCCTGTGAACATCATAGCGGATCATGCGTGACTGGCGGCGACAACTATAACCACCCTGACGCATAACCGAAACTGCTTTGCCCAATCACCCAAAAACACAGCATGCTTGCATAGATAATTCTGTCGAATCAGCATGCACGATGGCGAGCTACAAACGTATGCGCGGCGATTGACGCGACGTTTGCCCGTTGTGGGTCAGGGACGAATCATATCGAGAGGGCTGGATGAAATTTAATATCTATATATTCGGCATAGCCGCGTTGTTATGCTCATGCGTGGCCGCGCCTGGCGCTCAACAAGCACGCCATCAGAAAGCGCTGCATACGCCGGATCGCCTGTCTACCAGTGTCTCCAGGACTGCCAGTCATACGAATACCCGTTTGATTCCTACAGGCACACACAATAATAGCGCGCAGGCCAGAAAACCGGCGCAGGCCAGGGAACGCACCATCAAAACATTTATTATCACCGGTAATTCGCGCATACCGACAGCCAAGATTCAGTCCCGCTTACAACCCTATATCGGAGCGCATAAAACCAATACGGATGTGTCCAATGCCATGCGCAGCGTCATTGATTTATACAGCGCATCCGGATTGAACGGCGCCATCGTCACCAAAGCAGATGGCATTGTCGTGTTAAATGTTATTGAGAGCGGCATCAACGCAGGCGCCGGCACCGGCCCTGAGTCAGCAGGCCGTCATTACTCCCTTTCTATCAGAGCCACGCCCGCGCTGGATGAAACAACACCGCCCGCGCCCAATCGCCGTGCTACTGATGCAGCACCGGCCCTGCCGAACAGGCACCAGCACCACGCATCCGCGTTTTTTATTGTGAAAGGCAATACACGGGTCAGCACTGCTGATATCCAGCATGTTATCGAACCGTTCGCCGCCCGGCATTTCGTGCCCGATGCATTCTTTATGGCCAGACAGGCTGTTATGGATCTGTATGAAAGCCGGGGTCTACACGGTGTCTCCATCGGCATTCCGCCTCACTTTGATACCCGCCCTGTGCTGTTACACGTGTACGAGGATGATATTAACAGCACGATGGCTAACACAGCTGCAGATCACAGGGCAGCAGGCGCCGCGCCAGCGAACTGGGTGCTGCGGGGCTGGCGGCAAATCAGGCGCAACCATATCCATCAGGCTCTGGTGATTTGGCAGCAGGGCGTCAATGACATGCCTGCCGACAGGCTGCTGGCCTATCTGGGCGTTTACAACCAACGATCTGCAGCGCTCAGGCGGCTCAAGCGCATTGGTCTCAAGCAGTCTGCCATTATCCTGAAAGCAAGCAGCAAAGGCAAAACAGCATATTATGTTATGTCCGCCCGGGATATACCCATAGACAAGGCGCAGCGCAATCAACAACTGGCCGGATTACGCATGCTTATGGGCCAGCATCGCAGCATCCGTGCCAGCTCTGCCCGCAAGTTTCAGACACGCGTCAGGCATTGATCTGGTGAACTGCGCTCTGATCTGACCGGGTCTGTCTGCGCCAGGGTGAAACATTCAACCGGACTCAGACGTTTTTTATTTCTCGCAATGCCGTGCGTAATTGCAGCATACAGGCCAGCAACGCAGGCCCGGCACGCAGACTGTGACGCAGTACATCACCCGGCCAGCGCACGCAGTCAAACAGCGCCTGCTGCAATGCCTGCCTGCTTTGAAATGCCGCTGCATCACCAGCCGCCGACAAGACCGGAGACACAGATTGCATGAGCAGGCGCGCGATCAGCAGGTGCGGTACGGTTTTAACATGTGTTCGAATCCAGGCTTCGATGTTGCCTACATCCGCACTGACCGGATCGGCGATCAATGTCTGCCATTCCAGCAATGCCCTGGCAGTGGCTTCTGCCTGCAAATCACGCACCGCACCCGGACAACCATCGGCCAGGCTCACCGCCAAATCCACATATTGCTCCTGCACCGGATTCTCCTGCTGTTGCAACACGAGCCGCACATCCGCATCGGCCAACGGCGCACATTGTTGCAACATGCAGCGCGAACGTATGGTGGCAGGCAAACGTTCCAGATCAGAACAGACCATCAATAACACACTGCCTGCCGACGGCTCTTCCAGGCCTTTTAACAAGGCATTGGCCGCCTGATTATTCATGCGTTCCGCATCATCGAGCACCACTACACGCCGCCCGCTCTCCGCACCACTCAGGGACAAAAACGACAACACCGAGCGCACCTGTTCAATATTCAGATCACGCTTACCTTCAATCAAACCGAGCCGGAACACATCCGGGTGCGAACCTGCCGCCAGCATCCTGCAGCCATGGCAGTCGCCGCATGCAGCATGCGTATCACACATCAGTAATCCGGCCAGATGTTCGGCCAGCGTGTGTTTGCCGATGCCTTTCATGCCGTACAACAGCCATGCATGATGCAGGGTATCGGCGGCCAACGCCTCAGAAAAACGCGCCAGGGTGGCATCATGGCCAATCAAACGGTTCATGCGGTCAACCCGAAACGCTGTTTCAATACATCCAGCACCAGATGTTCCACATCATCCATACCGCATTCCGCATCAATACGCACAATGCGCTCACCCTCACTGGCATGCTGCTGCCCGAATGCCGCCGCCACACGTTCATGGAAAGAAGCCGCTTCATCATCGATCCGGCTTGCCTGCTCACCACTCTCGGCCCGTTGTTGCATGCGCCGCATCGCCTCGGCTACCGGCACATCAAACCATAAGGTCAGCCCCGGACGCACCCCGCACTCGGCAAAGTCGAGCATTTCTTTCAGGTTGGTTGTCAGCTCGGGTGCGCCCTGCCCCAGTTTGCGCGCCGCCAGCTGATAGGCCAGTGTCGAATCGGAATAGCGGTCGCACAACACCCATGCACCGGATTGCAGGGCCGGCTGAATCACCTCCCGCACATGCTGGGCCCGGTCGGCCAGAAACAGTAACAGTTCCGACTCCGGCACCGGCATGAAATCACCGGACAGCAGCAACATGCGAATCTCTTTACCGAGCCCGGTATCACCCGGCTCAAATGTCGTCACAACATCCTGACCCAGCCGGCGCAAGCATGCCGCTGCACGTTTCAATTGCGTACTCTTGCCGCAACCATCCACGCCTTCAAATGTGATGAATTTATTCACAACGATTCCCCTGATTCGCGTTGTTTGTTCCATGTCAATGCTTAACGCTGCTCAATGACAAGCATTTCGTAAACCAGTGAATGAATATATGCAGATTGAATCAGCCCCGCATCCGGTGTGTTGGCCGTTCAGGCCGTCTTGTTCATCAGGCCGGTTATCTTAGCGACGTAGTTGATTGTCTCCTGCGGCATGCGTTCAGGATGGCGTTCGAGGTTGCCCATGCCCCAGTTGTAGGCCGCCAGCGCCAGCCCTGTATCCCCGTCATAACGATCCAGCAGCCGTTTCAGATATCTGCTGCCAGCCTGAATATTCTGTTCCGGATTGAAGGCATCGCGCACCCCGAGCTCCGCCGCCGTGGCCGGCATCAGCTGCATCAGGCCCTGCGCGCCGACCGGCGATACCGCCTGTGCATTAAAGCCGCTTTCCGCCTGAACCACCGCCGCAATCAGTTTCGGATCCAGCCCGTGAGTGGCTGCGGCAGATGCAATGATCGAGGCGTATTTACCCCCGCTACTGGCGGACGGCATCCCTGTTTCGCCGGTCTGCGCCGTTGCCTTCATGCCAGCCGCCAGCTCGCTGACCGGAGCTAATACCGGGGCCGGCGCATGCACCGGCTTTTCCTGCACAGGAGGTGTTGGCTGCCTGGCGCTGTGACGCATGGCCATCAACACATCGGTCGACAACAGATTGGTGGATGACAACAGATTGGCGGATGCGTTCCCCGGCCCGTCGTTCACATCGAAAAACATGGCATGCATACTGGATCGATCCAGTGCCGAAATCAGGTTCTCCGCCAGGAACCGAATGGTATCGGGCGTCAACGTGTGCAGCGGCGCAGCGCTACTCCTGTCCAGATACTGCTGAAATAAACCGTCAGTTGTTTGCGCGCCCGCCGGCTCCGGCAGCTTGATCGCTTTCCCGGCCCATGCGGCTGACCCGACATCCAGATAATGATTCATAACCATGTACGAGCAATCGCCATGCCATTTTTGGGACATGCCGGTCAGTCCGGGGTTTTAGCTGAACCCGGTATGCCGCCATGTAGCCGTACGCAGGCAAGGCTTGCAGTTTTTCCGTTTTTGGTTTTTAATCGGAGGGTAATGCAACCTCGGAGGCTCGCATGAAATCTGCTCGCTTATTATTCCTCACTGTTCTGCTCCTGCTACCGGCGCTGTCTGCGGCCGTTGAGATTGAAGGCGTCACCCTGCCCGACTCGATTCAACTGCAAGGCAAGAGGCTGCAACTCAACGGTGCCGGCATCCGCAGCAAATTCTTTTTCGATATCTATGTCGGCGGCCTGTATCTGGAACAACCGGCATCCAGTGCAAAGGCTATTCTCGCCGCCACCGGCAACAAGCGCATCACAATGAACATTCTGTATGGCGAAGTGGACAGGGAAAGACTCACCAACGGCTGGGAGACAGGTTTCAGGAAAAACCAGTCCGGCCCACAGATGCAGCACTTGCAAGACAGGCTCAACAGCTTCAACGCCTTCTTCGTAACCGCACACCGTGGCGACGCCATCGTATTCGACCTGCTCAGTGACGGCAGCACCCATGTCAGCATTAACGGCAGCGAAAAAGGCGTGATCGAAGGGGCGGATTTCCAGCAGGCCCTGCTGGCGGTCTGGCTGGGCAAAAAACCGGCGGACTCGGATCTGAAAAAAGCCATGCTCGGTCAATAACGCTCCGGCGCGCCATAACAGACTGTTTACACAAGGCAGATCAATAGCAGCCCCGATGAGCGATGAACGGCGTCACCCGCCAGATTCCGACACGGACAGCGCCGCATTCACAGGCGCTCAACTGGCCGGATTCATCCGTATGGCAGATGTGGCCGCCGAACACATGGCAAGCAACGCAGAAGCCCTGCACGACTTTCGCGTCGCACTCAGATACCTGCATAGCTGGCTACAAGCGTTCGCTGACACGATTAATATTGAACACAGCGTGATCCGGGATATTTCCAGCCTGAGCACTGCAACCAACCCTTGCCGGGATATGGAAGTATTCGACCAATGGCTACGCCGTCAAATCACACACAGCAGCTTGCAGCCCACCCGGTATTACGTGAACCGCATCCACACTCAGCTGGAGCAGGAAAGGCGCAGTTCAATCGAATGCATCAATGCCTGTTGGCCCGCAATAAAACACGATATACAGCAGGCTCTAAAACCAACTGCCCGCATTCATGCCAGGGCTGCATTCATCTACCATGCCCACCCCGTTCTGAAATGCCGCTTGTCCAGGCTTTCAGACCAGATCAGCCGGATCATCAGCGCCAAAGCATCTCAGCCATCCCGCAAACAACTGCATAAGTGCCGCATCACGATCAAACAAATGCGCTACCTGCTCGAACCCTTCAAGACCGGAAACAGCCGTTGCCAACAATCCCTGCGTCACCTCAAATTATTGCAGCAACAACTCGGTGCCTGCCACGATCTATTTGTATTCAGTGCAACCCTGCAACGGGCGGCTGCACAATACGCAGGTCTCGACACGCTCATCGCCTCAGCAGTACGGCAACGGCAACACTGTTTCGCCGGACTGTACGCACATTATTTCACGCCGCCCATGGCATGGCTGACGCAACTCGATCACGCCATCGACGCCATTCTTACAGATCAGCACGATGCTCAGGCATAAAACGTCAGGCCAATCAGGTCGTTTCGAGGTTGGCGCCAAACTCGTCCAGATAACCGGCCATGGCCGCTTCAATGACTTTCGTGGCATGCTCAAAACCGTACGGCTCGCCGATAGACACATGCTGCGGATGTCCGGGTGCCAACTTGTAGCTGATATCAAAGGGGCTGATTTCGATATAGGCATGCACCCGACGAGGCGGTTCGGCTCCGACATCCAGCCCGTGCCAGGGGTGCGGTCGCCATAGGGAAAATGATTTCATGCCTCATTTATAGCATAACGCTGGCCAGCTTCATAGCCTCGTGCTTTATGGGACTGATCAATTGTGTAGCCTGCGCCGCTGATTATCAAAGCGTTTTTTTCCGCTCCGGCGGTTTTTTCAAGGAGTTCCCATGTCCGCAGCTATGATGCACGCCGATATCACATGCCTGAAGCGGCTACACAGCGGCAAGGTGCGCGATATGTACGAAATCGATGACAAGCACCTGCTGATTGTCACCACCGACCGCCTGTCCGCCTTCGATGTGATTCTGCCGACGCCGATTCCGGGCAAGGGCAGTGTCCTCAATGCCGTATCCGGTTTCTGGTTCGACAAACTGGCGCATATTGTGCCCAACCACGTCTCGGATATGAGTCTGGCAGAGGCGATTCCCGATGCCGAAGAACGGCGGCAGGTGGCGTCGCACGCCATTGTGGTCAAACGCTTAACGCCGCTGCCGATTGAAGCGATTGTGCGCGGTTACCTGATTGGTTCGGGCTGGCAGGAGTATCAGCAATCCGGTTCCATCTGCGGCATCGAATTGCCGAGCGGCCTGCTTATGGCCGATAAACTGCCGGAACCCATTTTTACGCCATCGACCAAGGCCGAGCTCGGCGCGCATGATGAAAATATCAGCTTCGAGCGCATGGGCCAAATTATCGATTCCGGGCTGGCGGTGCAGATGCGCGATATCAGTCTGCAGTTATACCGCGAGGCCGCCGCCTTCGCGCTGGAAAAGGGCATGATCATTGCCGATACCAAGTTCGAGTTCGGGCTGGATGAGGATGGCGTATTAACCCTGATAGATGAAGTGCTGACACCGGATTCCTCCCGTTTCTGGCCGGTGGACGCATATCAGCCGGGCATCAGCCCGCCCAGCTTCGACAAACAGTACGTGCGCGACTGGCTGGAAACACTGGACTGGGACAAACAGCCCCCCGCCCCCGCTCTGCCCGATGAGATCAAAAACAAAACCGCTGAAAAATACCGTGAAGCGCTGGAGCGCCTGACCGGCCAGGCATAGACAGCTGATGTTATGGCCTGTTGCAGCGATTCTGATTGGCATTCTGCTGCTGGTCTGGAGTGCTGACCGCTTTGTCGATGGCGCATCCTCGCTAGCCAGAAACCTGCGCGTGCCGCCCATCGTGATCGGCCTGACCATCGTCAGTATCGGCACATCATTGCCTGAAATGATCGTGGCAGCGGTGGCCGCGCTGGATGGCAACCGCGACCTGGGCATCGGCAATGCGCTCGGCTCCAATATCGCCAATATCGGTCTGGTGCTCGGGGTGACTGCCCTGATTATGCCGCTGGCCGTACAATCGATGACGCTGCGCCGGGAAATGCCGGTGCTGTTTCTGGTCACTGCATTCGCCTTTGTACTGATGTCCGATGGCGTGCTGAATTTTTCAGATGGTATCATGCTGCTGGCCGGGCTGGTGCTGATGCTGATATGGATTGCCCGCATCGGCCTGAAAGACCGGCATGATCCGCTGGTGCAGGAGCTCACCGAATCTATTCCGGATCAAATGAGCATGCAGCAATCTGTATTGTGGTTCATCATCGGTTTGCTGGTGCTGATTGTCAGTTCCCGCATGGTGGTCTGGGGCGCGGTGGCCGTGGCGCATGGTCTCGGCGTCAGTGATCTGATGATCGGTTTAACCATCGTCGCCATTGGCACCAGCCTGCCGGAACTGGTGGCATCGATCACCAGCGCCCTGAAAGGCGAGGCCGATCTGGCCATCGGCAATGTGATCGGCTCGAATATGTTTAATCTGCTGGCCGTACTGGCCATGCCGGCTCTGATTCACCCCGGCGCGTTTGCGCCGCAGGCCCTGTTGCGCGATTTCCCCATCATGCTGGCCTTTACCCTGGCCCTGTTTGTCGTCTCGTTCGGCCTGAAACAGGGGAAAATCAAGCGCTTCGAGGGCGCCCTGCTGCTGGCTGGTTTTATCGCCTATCTCTACCTGCTGTTTTTGCAAGCGTAATGGGCAAATGACGCGTGAGGAAACCCCTCACCCCTCACCATTCACGCCCAGCCGCGCCAGCATTTCATCGGTAAGCATCTGATCGCTGCCAAAGGTATCCGCCACCACTTCCGTCGCACCGGCCTGATAGAGTTGATACAGATGTATTTCCTTGCGCGTTCTGACAATGATGGGGATATCGCCGTCCACAGAACGCACCCGGCCAATAATTTTCATGGCGGTATTAAAATCAATCATGGTCAGCGCCAGGGCGGATGCGCGCTTCAGGCCGCAGGCATGCAATAAGGCCAGACTGCCGGCATCGCCGTAGGACACCGGCTGATTTTCCTGTATACCGCGTTCCACCTGTTGCGGTTCCAGATCAATGGCCATGCACGGGATATTCCGCCGACTCAGAAACCCGATGCTGTGCCGGCCCACCCTGCCGTAGCCGCAGACAATCACATGACGACTTAAACCGCTGGATGTCGCCATGATGCGGTCGCTGATTTCCTGGCGGCTCTGCTGCATGGATCGCGGCAGCAGCATCGCGGCAATATTGCCATTATAACGAATCATCATCGGTGCCAGCACCATGCTGAACAGCATCGCCGCCAGCACCGTCTGCCCGACAGCCGGACTCAAAATACCGCCGCCTATGGCCATCACCAGAATGGCAAAACCGAACTCACCGCCATGCGCCAGCACCAGGCCGGTACGCACAGACACCGCATTATTCCAGCCCCCCAAACGACAGAACAGCGCAACCACGGCGAACTTGAACAGGATCAAGGTCAGCAGCAGCAGCAATACCTGCAACCAGATCGAAGGCAGGATAGCAATATCGAGCATCATGCCGATGGTGATAAAAAACAGACCCAGCAGCAAATCCCGGAACGGACGAATTTCTGCATCCACCTGATGTCTGAACTCGGTTTCGCTGAGCATGACGCCGGCCAGAAATGCACCGAGCACAAAAGACAGGCCGATACTGTAAGTCAGCCAGGCCGAACACAGCACGACCAGCAAAACGGTTAAGGTAAACAGTTCAGCCGAGCGAAATCCGGCCACCTCCCGGAACAGCGGCCTGAGCACCCAGCGTCCGAAAGCCAGGATAAACAACAGTGCCAGTGCAGCTTCGGCCAGCGAAACAAGTACGGTCAACAACGATATCTGACTGGCCGCGCCGGTCAGGTTGGTGACCAGAATCAGGAACGGCACGACCATTAAATCCTGAAACAGCAGTATGCCGACACTGTTGCGGCCATGGCGCGTATGCAGCTCGGCCTGATCAGCCAGTTGTTTGGTGACCAGCGCCGTGGATGACATGGCAATAATGCCGCCGAGCACCAGTGCACTCTCCGCTGACAGGCCGATAACATAAGCGACAGCCGCCGTGATTGCTGCCGTCAACCAGACCTGGACGCTGCCAAGGCCCAGAACGACCGCTTTCATACGCATCAATAATGACACCGAGAATTCCAGCCCGATGGAAAACAGCAGGAATACCACGCCGAATTCGGCAAAGATACTGATATGCTCCACATCGCTGATCAGCCCGAAACCAAACGGGCCCACCGCCACGCCGACCACGAGGTAGGCCAGAATAGGCGGCAAGCTCATGCGCAGAAACAGCACCACAGCCAGGACGGTCGCAGCCAGCATGATCACGATATCATTGAGGTAAGTATATTCCATCGTTGCACCAGCATATGGCGGCAGCGGAAAAAATGCAATGTCAGGCAAGAGCATCGAAAACCAACTCGTGAGCACCGTCACATCATCTGAGCAGGCTTATGATAAGCTGGCCAATGAAATTAGACTACATGGTCGGATTGCTGGTTGAATAGCGACTCAGGTCGCGCTGCGAACACCCAACGATTGAGTAACCAAATGGTATACTCACCATTTTGTTACTCAAGAGCAATAAATCACGCCATCATCCCACGATCAGGAGATTTACTGTGATAACTGAACGCCGCAAAAGTGACAGGTATTGTTTTAATCTGGAATTGCAACCGGATGGCGAATTGCTGCTATTGGTGGATAACAAAACATGGGGCGTCTGGAAACTGGTGGATATTTCACCATTTGGCGCCTGTCTGTCGGTGGCCGTTCGATTCCATGCCGGCAGCAAGATAGCGTTGCACTACAGGCTGGGGGACAAAGAAATCACGGTTTTTGGCCTCATCGCATGGAGCAATGCGGAAACCAGCCATGAAGAAGGCGCCG